>NZ_JBDPMC010000137.1:0-8211 GCF_039871625.1 Micromonospora sp. B11E3
GGCACCGACCCCAGCGCCATCCTGCTCGCCTCCACCACCCCACCCCGCGGCCCGTCCCACGCCATGCAGGCGGAGACCACCTCCCCCTCTGACGCTCCGCCCGGCGATCGGCCGCCCGGTGCGGAAGGTGACCCGTCTGGTGGCGGCCCGACGCTTTCTGCCCCGCCCCCCGCATACCAGCTGGCAGAGGGCGATATCGCGACACCAACGGAATGGGATCTCTCGTATTGGCTGGGGACGGCGGCCGGCGGAGCGGGCGGGTTCCCGGGCTCGCCGGCAGCGCCGACACCGGCGTCTGAATCTTTGACGGAGAAGGGTGGGCCGGCAGGGCCGCCTGGCGGCTTGTATTCCTACGCCGATGAGCCGGAATTGCCCGATATGGATGCGGAATTGGCTTTCCCGCATTTGCTGCGGCCGGAGACCGGCGGAGCGGGCGGGTTCCCGGGCTCGCCGGCAGCGCCGACACCGGCGTCTGAATTTTCGACGGAGGGGCCAGGGGCGCCACCGGCGCCTGGCTCGGAGTCGCCGCGGTCGGAGTCGGGAACTGAGCCGACCCCGAAGCGTCAGCGCATCGATGGGCCGGCAGAGGCGCCTGATGGTGACCCGGAATTGTTCGATGTACGGGGATCATGGGCTTTACTGGATCGGCTGGGGACGGAGACCGGCGGAGCGGTCGGGTCTCCGGGCTCGTCGGCAGCGCTGGCACCGGTGCCTGAATTTTCGACGGAGGGGCCAGGGGTGCCACTGGCGCCTGGCTCGGAGTCGCCGCCGCCGGTGGACGATGCGCCGGCCGACTTCGTGGACTTGCTGTCAGGGACGGATCCGGTGGACGGTGCGCCGGCCGACTTCGTGGACTTGCTGTCAGGGGCGGATCCGGTGGCATTCATCATGGGGTCGCCGTCGGAGAACCCCGCGCTGGACGATGCGCCGGTCGGGTCTCCGGGCTCGTCGGCAGCGCCGGCACCGGTGCCTGAATCTTTGACCGATGAGCCAGGGACGCCACCGGCGCGTGGCTCGGCGTTGCCGTCGGCGGCCGGTGCGCCGGTCGGGTCCCAGGGCTCGCCGGCAGCGCTGGCGCCGGCGCATGGCTCGGCGGTGCCGCCGGCGGAGGTCGATGTCGCGTCGGACTTGGACCAGAAGGTGGACGCGGCGATCACCGCGTTGTCGGCCGTGGTGCCCAGGAAACGCTTCGAGGAGTGGGCGCACGAGGTGTTCGACGTCGACCCTCGGGAGTTCGGCGTGGGGGGCGGGCCCTTCCTTCAGCAGGTGTTGGACGCCTACGGGGAACAGTTGGCAAAGTTGGGGGTCCGCAGCCTGGATGGACTGCGTGCGTGGGTGATTCGTGAGCTGGCCGACGACCTCGCCCGGGACGAAGGGTCGAGGTTCAGGGAGATTCTTCCGTATCCGGAGGGCGTGTCGGAGCAGGAGCGGCAGGCCCTGCACCGGGTCTGGTACCACAAGATAGGAAAGATCGATTCGGGTCATGAAGTCCGGCCAGTGCTTTTCCATGTGTTGGCCGGGAGGTTGCCCCTGTCGATGCGGGTCCATCATCCGTTCGGTGCCCCGTACGACATCAGATCGCCACTGGGTGACGGTGTCCCCCCGAAACAGGTCTTGTTCTTGGCGAACGGCTACCTTTCTTTCGTCGAACCTCGCGCCGAAGACGGTTCCGGCATCGCCGGCCAGATCGATGCGGGCTTCCCCCAGGCAGAGATAGCCCCCAGCGACCGGGAGAAACTGGATGGGGAGTTCGAAAAGACACGTGATCTGCTGCAAAAGGCGATCGCCAATGCGGAGGAGAAGAATGGCGACAGCACCTACTGGCGTATCCTGGGAAACACCTTCCAGCGTAACCTCGCGGACATCCGTCGACGCCTCACCTTCCCCGACAGGCAGGTTCAGGAACTCGCCGAACACCTCCAATACTTCAAGAAGCTCAAGACCCAGGGCCGCTGGGTAGACCAGCGCCCAACGGACCTCCACGACCCATTCACCATCCGTGTCCCGGCCACGGAAATATCGGGGCTCACCCCTCCAGCGCAAGTGTTGAGCATCCGGCTGGCGGACGGCCAGCCACCGCATCGGGAGTTTGTCGCTGGGCTTGCCGTCCGGGGTGATGAGGTCAATGTCACTTTTGGGACATGGGGTGGCGGTTTTGTCGAAATCACCCCGCCCGACGGCACCGACAGCGCCATCTTCCGAAGGATCAGCCGCGAGCTCACTGCCGACGAGTTGAAAGTTCTGAAGAGAATGGCACCCGGCCGGGCGTGGACAACCGATCGCCCATTGTTCGGCGAGTCCTACCGCAGCACGGCGTCCATAAACAATAGGCGATTGAGCATATTGCTCGGCGGGGGTGTCGGGGTCGAAGGCCGCCAACCCGGTGTCCTGCCAGGCATCATGGTTGACGACGGTGAATTCGACTTTCCCGCGATGGACCGAATTCATCTCGAGAGTGGGTTTGACGCCACTGGTCGGCCCATGGTGGTCGCGAAAATCTCGGCCACGGTCGGCGGAGCCGAACAGGACCTGTACGTGGAAGTGGTCAACCCCGCTCCCACCGCGTACGACATCGGCGGTTTCCCCGGAAAAGTGCTGTGGGAGTTGGAGAATCGGTGGGATCTTTCCGACTCAGAAGTTTTCAAAGACACAATTAGGGCGCGGAATAATTTGCCCTACCCCCTGTCGGCTAGTGTTGGTAAGGGGGGATTGACGTTCGATGGGGGGGAGGTGCAGGTCGCCGCCGGGACGGAGATCACCTTCTGGGTAGGGAAGTGGCCGCGGCTGGTCCGATCGGAACTCGGCGTTTTCGTCGTGGTCAGGGCGCCGTTGGTCGGCGACAAAGACCGACACGCCTACCGGCTCTTAAACGCGAGGACGACGATCGATAAGTTCGCTGAGCTCATGGGAACGCTCCGGAGACTGCGTGGGCACGTGCCAGCCGAGTCGGAAACTGGGCAAGCTTCGAAGCGTCAGCACATCGATGATGATGGGCTGGTACGGAGGCCGCGCCGTCGGCGTGGGCCGGCGTTGGAACGGCGCCCGGCCGGCCCCGGCGCTCCGCACGGCAATCAGCCGTTCGGTCCGACGGAAGGTGAGCGGTCTGGTGTTGGCCCGGAGAGCTCTGCCCTGAGGGATGACTTGCCGGTATTGCTCGATATGTCGATATCGGATTGGCTGCAGCCGGAGCAGGAGCAGGAGGTGGCTGAGGCGATCACCACGTTGTCGGCCGTGGTGTCCAGTGACCAGGCGACACTCTTCGAGGAGTGGGCGCGCGAGGTGTTCGACGTCGATCCTGGGCGGTTTGACATGGGGGTGGCTGGGGTCTTTCAGCCGGTGTTGGACGCCTTTGGGGGCCAGTTGGCGGAGTTGAAGGTCCGCAGCCTGGATGGACTGCGTGCGTGGGTGATTCGTGAGCTGGCCGATGACCTCGCCCGGGGCGAGAGGTCGAGGTTCAGGGAGATTCTTCCGTATCCGCAGGGCGTGTCGGACCAGGAGCGGGAGGCGCTGCACCGGAAGTGGTTCTCCAAGGTCGTAGGTGGCGGGGTTCACGAACTCACGCATGTGCCTTTCCATGTGCTGGCCGAGAAGTTGTCGCCGATGGAGGTCCATCATCCGTTCGGTGCCCCGTACGGCATCGGCCAGCAGCGGGGTGACGGTGTCGTCCCGAAACAGGTCCTGTGGTGGAGGGGCGCTTACTTCCTCGTCAAACCTCGTGCCGAAGACGGCATCGCCGGCCGGATCGCTGCGGGCTTCCCCCAGGCAAAGATAGATCCCAGCAATCGGCGGGAACTGGATGGGGTGTTCGAGTCGACGCGTCGTCTGCTGCAAAATGCGATCGCCAAGGCGGAGAAGAATCGCGACAGCGCCTACTCGCGTATCCTGGAAAACACCTTCCGGCGTGACCTCGCGGTCATCCGTCAACGCTCCTCCTTCCCGTACAGTCAGGTCCAGGAACTCGCCGCACACCTCCGATACTTGCGCAATCTCAAGCACCAGGGCGGCTGGGAAGACCAGCGCCCAACGAACCTCTACGACCCATTCACCATCCGTGTCCCGGCCACCCCCGTGCGGCATGACCCGGAGATATCGGGGTTCACTCGTCCGGTGCCAGGGTTGAGCATCGGGCCGGCCGGCCAGGAGGTGCGTCTCGATGATATCGATGGGCTTGTTGGCCCGGGTGATGAGGTCGATGTCACTGTCGGGGAGATTAGGAAAGGGGTGGTTGTCGGTTTTGTCGAAATCACCGCAGCCGACGGCACCGGAAGCGCCACCTTCCGAAGGATCGACCGCGAGTTCACTGCCGACGAGTTGAAAGTTCTGAAGACAATGGCACCCGGCCGGGCGTGGACAACCAATCGCCCATTGTTCGTCGAGTCCTACCGCTCCACGACGTCCCTAAGAAAGCACAATGATAGGCGATCGGGTGGTAGGCGATTGGGCCTAGGCCTACACCTCGGCGGGGGTGTCGGGGTCAAAGCCCGCCAGCCCGATCTCCCGCCAGACATCGTGGCCGGCGGAGGTTCGTTCAAATTTCCCGCGACGAACCGAATTTATCTCGAGAGCGGGTTTGACGCCATTGGTCGACCCATGATGTTCGCGAAAATCTCGGCCACGGTCGGCGGAGCCGAACAGGACCTGTACGTGGAAGTGGTCAAGCCCGCTCCCACCGCGTACGACATCGGCGGTTTCCCCGGAAAAGTGCTGTGGGAGTTGAAGAATCGGTGGGATCTTTCCGACTCAGAAGTTTTCAAAGACACAATTAGGGCGCGGAATAATTTGCCCTACCCCCTGTCGGCTAGTGTTGGTAAGGCGGGCTTGACGTTCGATGGGAGGGAGGTGCAGGTCGCCGTTGGGACGGAGATCACCTTCTGGGTAGGGAAGTGGCCGCGGCTGCCCGCATCGGAACTCGGCGTTTTCGTCGTGGTCAGGGCGCCGTTGGTCGGCGACAAAGACCGACACGCCTACCGGCTCTTAAACGCGAGGACGACGATCGATAAGTTCGCTGAGCTCATGGGAACGCTCCGGAGACTGCGTGGGAACATGCCAGCCGAGTCGGAAACTGGGCCAACCTCGAAGCGTCAGCGCACCGATGATGATGGGCCGGCACGGAGGCCGCGCCGTCGGCGTGGGCCGGCGTTGGAACGGCGCCCGGCCGGCCCCGGCGCTCCGCACGGCAATCAGCCGTTCGGTCCGACGGAAGGTGAGCGATCTGGTGTTGGCCCGGAGAGCTCTGCCCTGAGGGATGACTTGCCGGTATTGCCCGATGTGTCGATATCGGATTGGCTGCAGCCGGAGCAGGAGCAGGAGGTGGCTGAGGCGATCACCACGTTGTCGGCCGTGGTGTCCAGTGACCAGGCGACACTCTTCGAGGAGTGGTCGCGCGAGGTGTTCGACGTCGATCCTGGGCGGTTTGACATGGGGGTGGCTGGGGTCTTTCAGCCGGTGTTGGACGCCTTTGGGGACCAGTTGGCGGAGTTGAAGGTCCGCAGCCTGGATGGACTGCGTGCGTGGGTGATTCGTGAGCTGGCCGATGACCTCGCCCGGGGTACCGAGTCGAGGTTCAGGAAGATTCTTCCGTATCCGCAGGGCGTGTCGGACCAGGAGCGGGAGGCGCTGCACCGGAAGTGGTTCCCCAAGGTCGTAGGTGGCGGGGTTCACGAACTCACGCATGTGCCTTTCCATGTGGCGGCCGAGAAGTTGTCCCGGCCGATGTGGGTCCATCATCCGTTTGGTCCCTCGTACGGCATCGGCCCGCGGCCGGGTGACGGTGTCGTCCCGGAACAGGTCCTGTGGTGGAGGGGTGCTTACTTCCTCGTCAAACCCCGTGCCGAAGACGGCATCGCCGGCCCGATCGCTGCGGGCTTCCCCCAGGAAGCGATAGATCCCAGCACGCGGCGGGAACTGGATGGGGTGTTCGAGTCGACGCGTGGTCTGCTGCAAGCGGCGATCGCCAAGGCGGAGAAGAATCCCGACAGCGCCTACTCGCGCATTCTGGAAAACACCTTCCAGCGTGACCTCGCGGTCATCCGTCAACGCTCCTCCTTCCCGTACAGTCAGGTCCAGGAACTCGCCGCGCATCACCGATACTTGCGCAATCTCAAGGACCAGGGCGGCTGGGAAGACCAGCGCCCGAGTAATTTCTTCGGCCAATTCACCATTCGCGTCCCGGCCACCCCGGTGCGGCATGAACCGGAGATATCGGGGTTCACCCGTCCGGTGCCAGGGTTGAGCATCGGGCCGGCCGGCCAGGAGGTGCGTCTCGATGATATCGATGGGCTTGTTCGCCCGGGTGATGAGGTCGATGTTGCTATCGGGAAGATTGGGAGAAGGCGTGTCGGTTTTGTCGAAATCCGGTACACCCGGCCCGACGGCACCGAAAGCGCCATCTTCCGAAGGATTGACCGCGAGTTCACTCCCGACGAGTTGAAAGCTCTGAAGACAATGGCACCCGGCTGGGCGTGGACAACCGATCGCCCATTGTTCGTCGAGTCCTACCGCTCCACGACGTCCCTAAGAATACACAGTTCTGGTGGGCGATCGGGTGGTAGGAAATTGGGCCTACACCTCGGCGGGGGTGTCGGGGTTCAAGGCCGCCAGCCCGAGCTCCCGCCAGACATCGTGGCCGGCGGAGGTTCGTTCAACTTTCCCGGGACGGACCGAATTTATCTCGAGAGCGGGTTTGACGCCATTGGTCGACCCATGATGTTCGCGGAAATCTCGGCCACGGTCGGCCGAGCCGAACAGAACCTGTACGTGAAAGTGGTCAGCCCCGCTTTCGACGTGGACGACATCGGCGGGATCTTCGCGTCCGGAAATGTGCTGTGGGAGTTGAAGAATCGGTGGGATCTTTCCGATTCAGTGGCTTTCAAAGGCAAAATTGCATCGCACAGTAGCTTGCCCCGCCCCCTGAAGCGTACTGTTGGTAACAGAAATGATGGTAAGGGGGACTTGACGTTTGGTGGGAGGGAGGTGCAGGCCGCCCCTGGGACGGAGGTCACCTTCTGGGTAGGGAAGTGGCCGCGGCTGCCCGCATCGGAACTCGGCGTTTTCGTCGTGGTCAGGGCGCCGTTGGTCAAGGGACCCGGACACGCCTACCGGCTCATCAACATGGATATGAAGTCCGATAAGTTCGGTGAGCTCATTGGAAAGCTCCGCCGGCAGCGGAACCTCACCATGCTTGCCCCGCAAGCCGAGGGGGCGCCTGAGCCGACCGGGCAGGGTCCGGGCGCAGGGGATGGGTCGTCGTTGCCTGCAGGGGTTGCGCGCGGGGCGGGCGCGAGGTCGAGCGGCACCATCAGGGCCGGGCACCTCCGGCAAGTCCGGCGCGACACCGCCGAACTCACCGGCCAGGCGTGGAGACTCGACCCCCCATCGTTCGTCGGGTCCTATCACATCACGGCGTCGCTGGACGCCAGATCGAATTTTAGGAAGTTGGACGTAAAATTCGCCGGCCGCCCGGCCTATATCCCACAGGCCGTGGTGGTCGACGGAGACTCGTTCGCCTTTCCTGCGGACGTCGAAGAGGTTCGTCTCGAACTCGGGTATGACAGCACTGGTCGATCCGCCGCGTTCGTGGAACTACCGGCCAAAGATAGTCCTACCGGGGAGACCCTGTACCTGGAGCTGGAGCCCGCCCCCACCGCAGACGACATCGAGTCGCTGCGCAGAAGGGCGCTGTGGGTGCCGCAGGATCAGTGGGATCTTTCCGAGGCGGTGGAGTTCGAGGACGTAGTAATGACGAAGGGCAAGGGCAACTATTTGCCACCTCCCCTGCATATTGATCTTGGTACGGAAGGCGCGCTCGGTGGGGCGGAGGTGGATGTCACCGCTGGGACGCTGGTCAGATTCCGGGTGGGGAAGTGGTCGCGGCAGGTCGGATCGGAATCCGTTACCGGCGTTTTCGCCGTGGTCAGGGCGCCGTTGGTCGACGGAACCGGGCACGCCTACAAGATCTTCAAAGAGAAAACGACGGTCGATCGGTTCGAGGCGCTCATAGAAAAGCTCCGAGACCGGCAGGAGTCGTTCAACATGCGCATCCTTAATGGGTGGCAACCTAAGCCGACCGGGCAGGCTCCGAGCATCGGGCAGGGGCCGGGCGCCGGGCAGGGGCCGGGCGCCGGGGGTGAGTCGGGTTCCGAGGATGGGTCGTCGTTGCCTGGTGGTGCGGCGGCGTTTGAGTGGGGTCCTGTGGGGGGTGGTTCGTCTTCG
>NZ_JBDPMC010000138.1:0-8015 GCF_039871625.1 Micromonospora sp. B11E3
ACGCGGCCGGGCTTGGTCGTGTACGGACGTGGAGCCCGGCACCTGTGGGCTGCGAAGCGTCAACCACCCGGCGTGCCGCATGAGCGCCGCCAGGAATCTGCCCTCTTCAGGGGGCAGAGGAAGTCAAATCTGCGGCAGGGACACCGGCGGAGCAGCTCCGTTCCTCGTACCGGACGGTCGACGTCCCAATGTGGCGCGTCCGGTTCACCTCGGGCCCTGGAGGGACTCCAGCGACGACGCACAGGCGGGAGCCGGGAAGGCCTCAGGGGTCCTTCCCAGCTCCCAGCACGCCGCCATCCGCAGTCAGACAACCGGCGCGTCGGACTTTCGGTCCGGACCGAGGTGGCGGGCGTACGCGCCGCTGGTGAAGAACGCCGGCAAGTCCTCACCGAATGCGGTTTCCTCGACGATCTGCGCGGCCCGCTCGGCACGGTCCCGGTCGTGGCCTTCGCGTCCTGCGGCCAGGGCGGCAAGTTCCTCCGCGAGGATCGACCGGACCAGTTCCTCTGTGACGCAACCGCCTCCGGCCAGCGGAGTGCCGTGGTACAGCCACTGCCAGACCTGGCAGCGGGCGATCTCGGCGGTCGCCGCGTCCTCCATCATGTTCCACAGTGCCACCGCGCCCACGCCGCCGAGCCAGGCGTCGATGTAGTGCAGCGCGACCGCGATGTTGAACCGGAGTCCCTCCGCGGTGACCTGGCCCGGGGTCTTGTCCACGGCCAGCAGGTCGGCGGCGGTGACGCTGACATCGTCGCGAAGTCGATCGAGCTGGTTCGGGCGGTCGCCCAGCACCGCGTCGAACTCCTCCCGGCAGGTCTCGACCAGGCCCGGGTGGGCAACCCACGAGCCGTCGAACCCGTCGCCGGCCTCCCGCCGCTTGTCCGCCCGCACCCGGTTGAGTGCGACCTGGTTGACCTGCGGGTCCCGGCTGGGGATGAAGGCGGCCATCCCGCCGATGGCGTGCGCCCCACGCCGGTGACAGGTACGCACGAGCAGTTCGGTGTAGGCGCGCATGAACGGCACCGTCATGGTGACGTCGGATCTGTCCGGCAGGGCGAAGTCCGGCCACTGCCCGAAGTTCTTGATCACGCTGAAGATGTAGTCCCACCGCCCGGCGTTCAGTCCCGCCGAGTGCTCGCGCAGCTCGTACAGGATCTCCTCCATCTCGAAGGCGGCGGTGATCGTCTCGATCAGCGTGGTGGCTCGGATGGTGCCGTGCGGCAGGCCGAGATACCGCTGCGCGAAGACGAAGATGTCATTCCAGAGCCGCGCCTCCCGGTGGCTCTCCAGCTTCGGCAGGTAGAAGTACGGTCCGGCGCCGGCATCGAGCTGCCTGCGAGCGCAGTGGAAGAGGTAGAGCCCGAAGTCGACGAGGCTGGCCGAGATCGGCCGCCCGTCCACCGCGATTCCCTTCTCCACGAGGTGCCAGCCACGCGGCCGGACCACGATGGTGGCCAGCTCGTCGCCGAGGGCGTACCGCCTGCCGCGTGGGTCGGTGAAGTCGATCCTCCGGTCGAGGGCGTCGATCAGGTTGAGCTGGCCGCTGATGACGTTGTGCCAGGTCGGCGCGGTGGCGTCCTCGAAGTCGGCGAGCCACACCTTCGCGCCGGAGTTGAGCGCGTTGACGGTCATCTTGCGGTCGGGCGGTCCGGTGATCTCGACCCGCCGGTCGATGAGGCCGGGCGCCGGCGGGGCCACCCGCCAGGTGGGGTCGGCGCGGATGTCGGCGGTCTCCGGAAGGAAGTCGGGCAGCTGGCCGGTGGCGTACCGGTCGCGGCGGGCCCGCCGGGTGTCGAGCAGGGCCACCCGGCTGGCGGCGAACTCGTCGTCCAGCCCGACCAGGAAGGCGAGCGCATCGGCGGTGAGAACCTCGCCGAACCGCTCGGCCATCGGGCCGATGACCTCGTACCTCATGCGAACTGCTCCTCCTCGGTCGAACCGCGCAGGGCGGTGGTCTCGGCGGCTGGGTTGAGCACCGTGCTGATCAGGTCGAAGTAGCCGGTGCCCACCTCGCGCTGGTGCTTGACGGCGGTGTAGCCGGTCGCCTCGGCGGCGAACTCCCGCTCCTGCAGCGCCACGTACGCGGACATTCCGTCACTGGCGTAGCCACGGGCCAGGTCGAACATCGAGTAGTTGAGGGCGTGGAAGCCGGCCAGGGTAATGAACTGGAACTTGTAGCCCATGTGGCCGAGCTCCCGCTGGAACTTGGCGATGGTCGCGTCGTCGAGGTGTTTGCGCCAGTTGAACGACGGCGAGCAGTTGTAGGCGAGCAGCTGGTCCGGGTACTGGTCCTTGATCGCCTCGGCGAAGCGACGGGCCACCTCCAGGTCCGGCCTGCTGGTCTCCATCCAGAGCAGGTCGGCGTGCGGGGCGTAGGCCAGGCCACGGGCGATGCACGGCTCGACCCCGTTACGCACCCGGTAGAAGCCCTCGGCGGTCCGCTCGCCGGTGACGAACGGCCGGTCCCGTTCGTCCACGTCGGTGGTGAGCAGCGTGGCAGCCTGCGCGTCGGTGCGGGCGATGACCACTGACGGCACGCCGGCGACGTCGGCGGCGAGCCGCGCCGCCTCGAGGGTGCGAATATGTTGGCCGGTGGGGATGAGCACCTTCCCGCCGAGGTGGCCGCACTTCTTCTCGGCGGCGAGCTGATCTTCCCAGTGCACCCCCGCCGCGCCCGCCGTGATCATCGCGGTCATCAGCTCGTAGGCGTTGAGCGGGCCGCCGAAACCGGCCTCCGCGTCGGCGACGATCGGCGCCAGCCAGTCGGTTCCCGCCGTCTCGCCCTCGGCGGTGGTGATCTGGGCGGCGCGCAACAGGGCGTTGTTGATCCGGCGCACCACCATGGGCACCGAGTTGGCCGGGTAGAGGCTCTGGTCGGGGTAGGTGTGCCCGGCGAGGTTGGCGTCCGCGGCCACCTGCCATCCGGAGAGGTAGATTGCCTTGAGGCCGGCCCGGACCATCTGCACGGCCTGGTTGCCCGTGAGCGCGCCCAGGGCGTGGATGTAGTCCTCGCTGTGCAGCAGGCGCCACAGCCGGTCCGCCCCGTGCCGGGCGAGGGTGTGCTCCTCCTGGATTGCCCCGCGCAGGCGCACCACGTCCTCCGCGCGGTAGCTGCGCCGCACCCCCCGCCAACGCGGATCGGTCTCCCACTCGGTACGCAACTGCTCAGCGGCGTTCTGCATGATGTTGTCCCCTCGGAAGTCGACGACGCCGGCATTCCGGACGTGCCCGCGGTGCGGGGTTGACCCGATGGCCGGTCCCGGCGTGCCGCCAACAGTCACATGGCGCCGACGGCGGGTCGAGGGACGGAACCGGCCAATTTCTGAGAATTTCCCGCGCCATCTTGCGAAGTTGTTAACGGGTATATTCGCATCCTGCCAATGCTGTCCGACCTGCCAACGACCAGCGGGGAGGTGATGGCGATCGCCAAGACCTTCGGCGGCGCCCGGCTGCGCCGGATGCGCGAGGACCGAGCGCTCAGCCAGGCGCACCTGGCGCGCCTGCTGAACATTTCGCCCAGCTACCTCAACCAGATCGAGCACGATGCGCGGCCGCTGACCGTCCCGGTGCTCATACGCATTACCGAGGTGTTCGGCGTCGATCCGACCACCTTCGCCCCCCGGGACACCCCGAGGCTGGTCGCCGGGTTGCGAGAGGCTCTCCCCGGTCGGACGGGCGTCGCCGATCTCACGGAACTCGCTACCCGGCTGCCTGAGGTCGCGGAGGCGGTCATCGACCTGCATCGCCGGTACCGGCAGGCGGACGAGCAGCTCGCCGAACTGCTGGGCAATCGCGACGCGATCGGCCACAGCCCCCACGACCAGGTGACCGAGTTCTTCTACCGCCGGCAGAACTACGTACCGGACCTGGACGAGGCGGCGGAGCGGCTGGCCGCAAGCATCGGACTCCGCCGTGGCGAGGTCGCAGCCGCACTGCAGGACCGGCTGGCCAAGCGGCACGACGTTCACGTGCGCCGCGACGACGCCAGTTCGCTGGGCGACGAACTGCACCGCTACCGTCCGCAGACCCGCACCCTGCACCTGTCGACGTCGCTGCGGGCCGGACAGGAGGCCATGCGGATGGCGGCGCAGATCGCGCTGCTGGAGTTCGCCGACGTGATCGACGAGATCGTGGAGGAGGAACAGTTCGACGAGACGCAGACCCAGATCCTCACCCGGGTCGGATTGGCGAACTACTTCGCCGCAGCGCTGATCCTGCCGTACGAGCAGTTCCTGTCGGCGGCAGAGCAGCGCCGGTACGACATCGACCTGCTCACCCAGCATTTCGCGATGGGCTGGGAGACCGTGTGCCACCGGCTCAGCACCCTGCAACGCCCCCGCGCGCGCGGCGTGCCGTTCTCCTTTGTCCGGGTGGACCGGGCTGGCAACATGTCCAAACGCCAGTCCGCCACCGGCTTCCCGTTCTCCAGGACGGGCGGCACCTGCCCGCTGTGGAACGTCTACGAGGCGTTCAGCTCGCCCGGCCAGGTGGTCGTGCAGGTCGCCACGATGCCCGACGGGCAACGCTACCTGTGGATTGCCCGCACCATCACCCGCCACCACGGCGGCTACAACCAGCCGGGGAAGGTCTACGCGATCGGCCTGGGCTGCGAGACCCGGCACGCCGACCGGCTGGTCTACTCTGCCGGGATGGACCTGCAGGCAGCGGGGGCCGCCACACCGATCGGCCCTGGCTGCAAGACCTGCGAGCGGATGACCTGCCCGCAGCGGGCCGCCCCACCGATCAGCCGCCGGCTCGACCTGGACGAGAACCGGAGCACCTTCATCCCGTATCCGTTGAAGGACTGAACCGAGCCTGTCGGGTTCCAAACCCTGTCACCTGATCTGAGCTGGGCTTCTACGCGGCGGACCGGCGAGTGTGCCGGTTGATCAGCCGCTCCAGTTCGGCTCGCATGTCCAGCGTCGTCGCGACGTCCAGCAGCGCCCTCGCCAGCATCGGTGGCGGCTCCCGGTCGGCCAGCACCAGCCCGACGTGGTGCGCGCGCTGGGGCCCGGCTATCGGAATCAACTGCATTCCGTCCGGAACACCGAAGGCGTGCAACCACGGCTGCGCGATCACCGTCGACCAGCGGTGGGTCGAGACGTGCGCATAGAGCACCGAGAGGGTGTCGGACTCCAGCTTCGGCAGAATCGTCACCCCGGCCTCGGCGAAGTGCTGGTTGAGGATGCGGCGGTTCTGCATGTTCGACGGAAGCAGGCACAGCGGCACCTCCGACAACTCGGCCCAGCCGATGCTGTCGCGCTCGGCGAAGGGGCCGCCCTCCGGCGTGAGCAGCAGATAGCGCTCTCGGTAGAGCGGCACGGTACGGACCGCGCCCAGGGGCTCACCGTCGATGTAAGTGATCCCGACGTCGAGCTCGAACGCCGCCAGTTGGCGCACGATCTGGCGCGACGACAGCGACTCCACCACGAGCCGCACCAGCGGGTGGCGGGCGGAGAACGGCTCGGTCAGCAGTGCCACCGCCGTCAGGGCGGTCGGGATCGCCCCGATCCGCAGTACCCCCGACAACGCCCCGCGCATCGCCGTCAGGTCATGGCACAGCGCGTCGCGCTCGGCGAGCATCCGACGCGCCGATGCGACGACCCGCTCGCCCTCCGGGGTGAAGCCCTCGAACCGGTGGCCCCGTCGAACGACCTGCACGCCGAGCTCGGTCTCCAGCTTGCGGATTCCCGCCGACAGGGCGGGCTGCGAGACGTGGCACACCTCGGCGGCGCGGGCGAAGTGCCGTACCCGCGCCAGCGCGTCGAGATACTCGAGATAGCGCAGCAGCATGGCCCCGGACTATCCCACCTTCTCCTGCCCTGCCAGCTCCCGGCCCCCGGCGCCCGGCGCCGCAGGCGGCTGCCGGGCCGACTCGGCCTGCTCCACCAGCACGCGCTCGGCGCCGGCGTAGACGTTCATGCTCGCTCCGCGCAGGAAGCCGACAAGCGTCAGACCCGACTCGACGGCCAGATCGACGGCCAGCGAGGACGGCGCGGAGACCGCGGCCAGCACCGGCACGCCCGCCATCACCGCCTTCTGCACCAGTTCGAAGGAGGCTCGCCCGGACACCATCAGCACGCACCCGCGCAGCGGGACCCGCCCGCCCAGCAGGGCCCAGCCCAGCACCTTGTCCACGGCGTTGTGCCGCCCGACGTCCTCCCGGACCACCAGCAGCTGCCCGTCGGCGGTGAACAGCGCCGCAGCGTGCAGCCCACCGGTGGTGTCGAAGACCTGCTGCCCTGCCCGCAGCGCAGCGGGCAGCCCGGCCAGCACCCGGGTGCTGATCCGCACCGGGTCCGCGGCGGGACGGAAACTGGAGGCCAGCCTCACCGCGTCCAGCGAGGCCTTGCCGCACACCCCGCAGGAGGACGTGGTGTAAAAGTTGCGCTCCACCCCCGGCTCGGGCGGCGCAACCCCGGCCGCGAGCGCGACGTCGAGCACGTTGTAGGTGTTGCGGCCCTCGTCGTCCCGGGACCCGCAGTAGCGGGCGGTGATCACATCGGCTGCGGCGCGGATGACGCCCTCGGTGAGCAGGAACCCGTGGGCCAGCTCGACGTCGTGTCCCGGCGTGCGCATCGTCACTGCTAGCGCGCGGGCGCCAACCCGCAGCTCGAAGGGCTCCTCGGCGGCGAGGCTGTCCGGGACGCGGTGGGCGCCAGCCGGGGTGATCCGCAGCACAGGCCTGCGGACCGACAACCTGCCCATCAGCACCCCCCGCCGGGCAGCGCGATCAGCCGTACTGGGCCCTCGCCCGGCCCGACGACCGCAATCGCGTCCGCACCGGCGGCGCCGCGCAGCATCGCGCTGCCGACGTGCGTCACCGGCTCCGCGACACCCGCGAGTACCCGGACCGGAATCAGCGTCGTGACGCCGGGACGCCGCGGCAGCCGGGGGCCGTGCGCGGTGCCCAGCGGGGGCGGCGCCTCCCCGCGCAGCCCGGCGAGCACCGGTACTGCCAGGGTCAGGAACGCGACGAGAGCGGCCAGCGGGTTGCCGGGCAGCCCGACGACCAGCGTCCCGTCCGGGAGCCTGGCCAACGACTGGGGATGACCCGGCCGGCAGGCCACGCCGTCGACCAGCAGCTCGGCGCCGAGCCGCTTGAGACACGGGCGCAGGTGGTCGGCCGGTCCGGCCGAAGACGAGCCCGAGACCAGCAGTACCTGGCCGCTGCCTGCCTCCAGCGCGACGGCCAGCGCCCTTTCTGAGTCCGGCAGCCGGGTGAGGCCGGCCGGCTGCCCGCCCGCCCATCCGATCAGCCCGGGCAACATCGGACCGATCGCGTCGCGCACCGCGCCCGGCCCCGGCAGCCCCCTGCTGCACAGCTCGTCGCCGGTGAGCAGCGCGCCGACCAACGGCCGCGGGTGCACCTCGAGCAGGTCGTTGCCGACTGCGGCGGCCAGCGCGGCCAGCTGGGGCGTGACCCGCGTGCCGACAGGGGCCAGCTGCTCCCCCCGCCGACACTCCTCGCCCGCCCGGCGCACGTGCCGGCCAGGCGGCGCAGTCGCCGCCGCGGTCACCGACTGCTCGTAACGACGGGCCTGCTCGTAGGGCAGCACCCCCTCGGTTCCCTCCGGAACCGGGGCGCCGGTGGCCACCTCACGGGCCTCGCCGGGCCGCAGCGCCGGCCCGGCGGTCTGGCCCGCACCGACCCGACCACGGATCGTCCACGGCGGCGCGCCCCGCACGGCGTAGCCGTCCATCGCCGACCGGTCGAACGACGGCAGGTCGATCAGGGCGAGCAGCGGCCGGGCCAGCGTCGTGCCGACCGCTGCCGCGGGGTCCAGCCGGTTGGGCGCCAGCGGCTCGGCCACCGAGTGGGCCAGCGCCCGTGCCTCATCCCAGTCCACCGTCTCCGTCACCTTTCAGTGCGTTCTAGTGAGCACATGGTTGGTAGTCCCGCCTTGCGGTGGGACGGTCCCGGTCTGACCGACTGGTGTCGTGCCGGGTTCACGCTTCATGGCCACCTGCCCGCGTACGCGGGTCTTCTGGTCGGCTCCACGTGCTGCCACCGG
>NZ_JBDPMC010000139.1:0-7996 GCF_039871625.1 Micromonospora sp. B11E3
ACCCCCGCTCCCGTAACGGCGTCGCGTTCACCTGTACTTCGTGCAGGCACCTCGACCACGCCGATACCAACGCGGCCCTGAACATTCTCAACGCGGCCGGGCTTGGTCGTGTACGGACGTGGAGCCCCGCACCTGTGGGCTGCGAAGCGTCAACCACCCGGCGTGCCGCATGAGCGCCGCCAGGAATCTGCCCTCTTCAGGGGGCAGAGGAAGTCAACACCCCGTCGCCCAGGACCTGATCGTCGACTCCCTCGCGTACTGGATGAACACGCTCGGGATCGACGGCTTCCGGCACGACCTCGCCTCGGTGCTCGGCAACACCTGCCAGCACGGCTGCTTCTCGTACAGCCGCACCGACCCGAACACCGCGCTCAACCGGATCACCCGGGAGATGCCGCCCCGGCTGGCGGGCGGCGGCGTGGGCGTCGACTGGATCGCCGAGCCGTGGGCCATCGGCGCCGGCACGTACCAGGTGGGGAACTTCCCGGCCGGGTGGTCCGAGTGGAACGGGCAGTACCGGGACACGCTGCGCCGGGACCAGAACAAGCTCGGCGTCGACCCGGTCACCCCGGGCCAGCTCGCCGACCGGTTCGCCGGCTCCTCCGACCTGTACGGCGACGACGGCCGCCGGCCGTGGAACTCGGTCAACTTCATGGTGGCCCACGACGGGTTCACCCTGGCCGACCTGTACGCCTGCAACGGCAAGAACAACAACCAGCCGTGGCCGTACGGGCCGTCCGACGGCGGCAGCGACGACAACATCTCCTGGGACCAGGGCGGGGTCGCCGCCGACCAGCGCCGGGCGGCCCGCAACGGGCAGGCGTTCCTGATGCTGTCGGCCGGCACCCCGATGCTGACCGGCGGCGACGAGGTCCTGCGCGGGCTGCGCTGCAACAACAACCCGTACAACCTGGACTCGTCGGCGAACTGGCTGGGCTGGAGCCCGACCACCGACCAGACGAACTTCCGGACCTTCGCCTCCCGGCTGGCCGCCTTCCGCCACGCGCACCCCGCGCTGCGGCCGGTGAACTTCTACTCCGCCGCCGACACCAACGGCAACGGCCTGGCCCAGCTCGCCTGGTTCACCCCGGCCGGAGTCAGCCCGGACGGGGCGTACTGGGGCAACGCCAACAACCACGCGCTCGCCTGGCGGATCGACGGCACCGAGTTCGGCGACCCCGCGTCGGCGATCTACGTCGCCTACAACGGCTGGTCCGGGGACGTGAACTTCACCCTCCCGGCGCCGGGCGCTGGCAAGCAGTGGTACCGGGTCACCGACACGGCGAACTGGGCGGAGGGGGCCAACCAGGTGGCCGCGCCCGGCGCGGAGGCGCTGATCGGCGGCCAGGGCACCGGCTACCTGCTGCGCGGCCGCAGCCTGCTCCTGCTGATCGCCCGCTGGCGGAAGCCCCCCGCCCCCCCGCCCGGTTCTGTCAGCCACACACCCACCATCATCTCGACGAGCGTCCGGCCGAGTTTCGAGACAATTCGAGACGCGCGCCCACACGCGCATGCGCGAGCCCGAGCCCCCTGCGCGGCCCCGGTGTGACCGGTCAAACCGCAAAACGCGCGCGTGCGCGCGGGGGGAGCTGCTCGCGCTCCTGGGTGGGTACGTCGACCGCCCACACCCGCGACCCCCCGCTTCGAGGAACACCGGGGCGCGACCGGCACACCCTCCCGGGCTCTGGAGTCCGTTGGGGCCGGCGGCACCCGCTCCGGTCGGGCTGCTGCTGACCGAGTTTTGCGAGTTTCGCGAGGCGCTTACGCGCGCGTGCGCGAGGGGCCCTGGTGCTCGTGGACCCCGGGGGGTCCGGACGCCGCGGCCAAACGCAGCTCCGGCGGCTTACCCACAAGACGTGACAACTCTGCCGCCCCCTCAGGACGCGGCCCCCCGGGGATCCCCCTCAGGGAGGCTGCCGAAATCCTCAGCGGACCGGACGGGGGAATCCCGGGCCCGCCTGTGCCCGCCTCAGCGGAGATGAGGGACCCCTCCGACCCGGAGGGTGTCTGGCTGTCCGGCCGGGGTCACGCCGGTCTGTCACAGCCGCTGGCACAACGCCTTCAACCGGGCTACAACGCCGCTACGAACGCAAAGAAGACGTGGCCAACGCTCACGACGACCTCGTCGACGCCATCGACGTCACCATCGTCACCATCCGTAGCCTCCATCTCGGCCCGCAGTTCCTCGTCGCCCAACATGCTCATCCCGTTACCTCCTCTGCTATCTCACGGCCGGGCCGCAGCGGCGGGTTCATCTCGTACCCCTACGCGGTCGCGGCGCTGAGCGGCCCTGACAGACCCGTGTGAGAGCGCCGGCATCAGAGGTGCGCGCGCAGACAGGCCACGGGCCGCGGGTAGCGGCCCCACCAGACGGCCCGGGTCACGCCCACCCGTCGCCGGTGTGTTCAAAGTTTCTGTACTTGGTCAAGGCGGCCCGCCCGGGCCGCCCGTGCCGGTCAACAGGGGCGCGCGTCCGGCCGCTCCGCTGCCGCTGCACACCGGCCGCGCCCGGTGCCCCGTCGACGGGCACGACGTCGACGAGCGCCAGGACGTCGCGCACGAAGTTGCCGAACGGTTCGCGGGTTCGCCCCGTACCGCCGTGGTGGCGGGCCACCCGGGGTTGCCGAATTGGCCTCTACGGGATCAAGCGCTGGCGCGGTTACCCGGCCCGGCGGCAAGCCGCCCGGCCCGGCCTGCGGCCAGCCGGGACGGGAAGCCGCCCTGACGGGCCGGAGGCCGTGCCTCGCCGAGGGGGCGTCGCCGGCGTTGCCGAACGGATCCGGGGGACATCGACGAGGACCAGGGCGTCGCGGCTACCGAAACAGTGGTGCCGCGTCCGTCCTGCTGGCGGCCTCCGGCCGGCATCGGCCGGCGCGGCACCAGTCGGGTCTACCGGTCGTCGCCGTTGCGGTCGGCGGCCGACTGCGCCCGCCGGTCGAAGTCGGTGCGCGCGGTCGGGCTGGCGGGTTTCCTCGCGGCGGCCGACTGGATCCGGGCCTTCGCGTCCTGGGTCATCGGGGTCTTCTTCGCCATGCCCCGATGGTCCGCCCGGCCGCCCCGCCGAGCGGAACCCGCGAACCCACAAGACGTGCGAACCAGCCCCCGCCGCGCGCCCGGAATGCGGCTTTTGCCGCGCACCATAAAATGCTCCTTTTGGTGTTTACCGGTATAGCCGGTCAGGGGGGCCGGGGGGCGCGGCTCCCGTGTGCCGGCGTCACCGCCCAGTCCTTCGAGCAGGTTCACGATCTGCGCCAGGCCCGCCTTGATCTCCGCCGCGTCCGCCTTGTGCTCGGCGTAGTGATCCAGTTGTGTCTCCCGCAACGCCGACAGCACGCGGGTGTGCCCACGCAACTCGGCCCGGTACTCGGCGACGTCGCGGTCGGCGCCGGACGCCAGTGCCCGCGCCGCCGCAGTCTCCTGCCGTACGACCGCGAGTTCGGCCTCCATCGCCGAGATTCGCCGCTCCAGGTCCTCCAGGCTGCTCATGACGTCGATTCTCCCAGCCCCGAAGGGCGGCGATGCTCGGCCGGGGTCATCGATTCCAGGACCGGGCCTTCTCCGCGCACCGCCAGGAGCGTCACACCTCTTGCACTATCCAGTGCTCCGGCGCGAATGGCGTCTGATGCGACCTGGCGAGCTGCCCGCGACGACGTCGACCACGACCAGATTCCCGCCGCCGAAACCATCCAGGAGTGACCCGTCACCAAGGCATCACCGACATGATGGAACCAGCGACAGGGATGGCCTTGGGGCCCGGTTCGGCCGGGATGATGTCCGTCTGATCCAACTGTCATCAAACGCTGTCGTCAACTCGGATCGGCCTGCATTGGATCGGCGGGTCGGATTCCCGTGGCCGGGAGTGATCCATTGACTCCGTTCCGTACCTGTCGTCAAATGGTCCTTTGCCGACAGAGGCATCCGGGGTGAATGCCGCGTGCCCGGCCAGACGCTCGACCCCGCGCCCTAAAGATTAACTAAATGATCCCCGGTGACATGAGCGTTAGGAACCCCCCGACTACGCCCTGGCCTGCGCTGCAGCCGCCGCATAACCGCGAAGCTCAAGAAACTAAAGCAGAAGGTGTAAATCAAACGGCAACTCAAGACCTTGACCCGTTCCGGGTGGCGGTGGAGAAAGCGACGGCGCCGCCTCCCGCCAATATTTCCAGACCGATACATGGCTGATCAGGTTGCCGGATAGTTTGGCTACCGCATCCAGGGTGTAGGGGTGGCCGTTGGGGGCGGGCTCACCCTTCATTGCCTGTGCCCAGGCTTTCACCCATGCGGCCATCCCCGGCCCCAACTTCCCATTTCTCTTTTTGGGCAGGGATACCCCTTCGGGGAGTTCACCCTTTTCTTCCAGCGTCTTCAGGTATGCGTGGAGGGTGGCGGGCCCATCCTTGCTGGGCCGCCAAGTGACCACGTGATCTGGCGGTGGGGGCAGCGGCGGCGCCGCCTCCCGCCAATATTTCCCGACCGATTGCTTGTTGATCAGTTTGCCGGATAGTTTGGCTACCTCCTTCTGGGTGTAGGGGTGGCCGTCGGGGGCGGGCTTACCCTGTAGTCCCTGTGCCCAGGCTTTTACCCATGCGGCCATCCCCGGCCCCAGATGCCCCTGTTTGTCGGGGGTCAGGGATACCCGGTCGGGGAGTTCACCCTTTTCTTCCAGCGTCTTCAGGTATTCGTGGAGGGTGGCGGGCCCGTCCTTGCTGGGCCGCCATGTGACCACGTGATCTGGTGGTGGGGGCAGCGGCGGCGCCGCCTCCCGCCAATAATTCCCGACCGTGGCCTGGTTGATCAGTTTGCCGGATAGTTTGGCTACCGCCCGCTGGGTGTAGGGGCGGCCGTTGGGGGCGGGCTCACCCTTCATTGCCTGTGCCCAGGCTTTCACCCATGCGGCCATCCCCGGCCCCAGCCTCCCCTGTTTGTCGGGGGTCAGGGATACCCGGTCGGGGAGTTCACCCTTTTCTTCCAGCTTCTTCAGGTATTCGCGGAGGGTGGCGGGCCCGTCCTCACTGGGCCGCCAAGTGACCACGTCATCTGGCGGTGGGGGCAGCGGCGGCGCCGCCTCCCGCCAATATTTCCCGACCGATGTCTGGTCGATCAGGTTGCCGGACAGTTCGGCTGCCGCATCCTGGGTGTAGGGGTGGCCGTTGGGGGCGGTCTCACCCTGTAGTCCCTGTGCCCAGGCTTTCACCCATGCGGCCATCCCCGGCCCCAAATTCCCATTTCTCTTTTTGGGCAGGGATACCCCGTCGGGGAGTTCACCCTTTTCTTCCAGCTTCTTCAGGTATTCGTGGAGGGTGGCGGGCCCGTCCTTGCTGGGCCGCCAAGTGACCACGTCATCTGGCGGTGGGGGCAGCGGCGGCGCCGCCTCCCGCCAATATTTCCAGACCGATACATGGGTGATCAGGTTGCCGGATAGTTTGGCTACCGCATCCAGGGTGTAGGGGTGGCCGTTGGGGGCGGGCTTACCCTTCATTGCCTGTGCCCAGGCTTTCACCCATGCGGCCATCCCCGGCCCCAACTTCCCATTTCTCTTTTTGGGCAGGGATACCCCTTCGGGGAGTTCACCCTTTTCTTCCAGCTTCTTCAGGTATTCGTGGAGGGTGGCGGGCCCGTCCTTGCTGGGCCGCCAAGTGACCACGTGATCTGGTGGTGGGGGCAGCGGCGGCGCCGCCTCCCGCCAATATGTCCCGACCGATACCTGGGTGGTCAGTTTGCCGGATAGTTCGGCTACCTCCTTCTGGGTGTAGGGGTGGCCGTTGGGGGCGGGCTTACCCTGCAGTCCCTGTGCCCAGGCTTTCACCCATGCGGCCATCCCCGGCCCCAGCCTCCCCTTTTTGGGCAGGGATACCCCGTCGGGGAGTTCACCCTTTTCTTCCAGCTTCTTCAGGTATTCGCGGAGGGTGGCGGGCCCGTCCGTGCCGGGCCGCCAATTGACCACGTGATCTGGCGGTTCTGGTAGTGGCGCCTTGGTGGTGGATGTGGGTGGGGGCGGCTGCGGTGTGGGGTGCGGGGTTGCCGATTGGTTGGTACGGATCGGTGTGGATTGCGTGTGCGGAGATGCCGGGCCGGACGTGACCTGAGTGTCGGGGTGGCCCAGTGAGACCGTCCTGGGATACCCGGGGGCGAAACCATAGTTGTCGTGGAATCCCGATGCGGCCGAGGCCAGAGTGATGTTGACGTGATACACCTCGGACATCAGGCGTAGCAGCGCCCCCTTGAGGTGGGGAACGGACGTCCCGCGCGTGTCCAGGGCCTGCCGCAGCCGGTGAACGTCCTCCGGGGACAGGCCGTTCTCTTCAGCGAAGTCGGTTCTGTCGATGATGAGGCCGAACTCCGCCTGCAGACTACGGCGCACATCCTCAGCTCCTGGCAGCCCCATCACGCTGGAGAATCGCGTGAACAACTCGTCCCACTCGTCTGACCGCGGCAGCTCGGCCGGCGCGGACGGTAACGGGACAGCAGCGGGAACAGCGGCGTTGTAGTGGTTGTAGTGGGTGGGGTTCGCCGGGTCGGCCGCGACGTAGTACAGGTCGACCCGCCGGCCGTCCCGCGGCCCGAACACCGCCACCGGGCTCACCCCCCGCCCGGTGCGCTGCCACACGGTGATCCGGCTACCGGTGGCGTGGGCCAGCAACGGCAGCAGGAACTCCCCGCCCGGCCGATCCCACCGGCGGCCCCAATTGGCCACCGTGTCGAAGACCTCGGCAAGCTCGTCCGCCTCGAGCGGCCCGTCAGACGTGCTCAACACGTGGACCAGATAGGCACGGGCCTGCTCCGGCGCCAACGACGCCACCGGGAAACCCCGGCCGCGCCCGTTGACGAAGTCCAACTGCTCCTGCGGCACATCCATGACCGGACCGGGATCCCGCCCCAACCCGATCAACTCCGCACACGCCTCGTCATACCGCTGCCCGATCCACTGCGCATCCAGGAAACCAGCCTCGGTGACAACACCGCCCCCCGAAACACCCTGGTCGCCGAGACGATCAGTCAGCCGCGCCAACACCTGCTCATCGTTGAGCTCCCGCACCTGCCGCCACGGCTCCCCCTGCGGCAGATGCCGCCGCTGCATCACCACATCGGCCGGCAACCACCCGAAACAGGTGTCCAGGTACGACACGACACGGGCCTGCAACAACTCGTTCACCCGCGCCAACTCAGACCCCGCCGGCACCGCGCCAGCCATCCGCCCCACACTGACGCGCACCCGGTCAGGAGAGGAGAGCCACTCAAGATCCTCCGGCAGCACCTCTGCCTGCGCCAACACGTCCCGCACCAACACCGGATCAGCGACAACGAACGCCGACAACACGCAATACCCATCAGCCGGCACCGCGAACTCCAACACCGGCCGGCCAACCCCATCCACACCTTCCAGATCCAGAACCAGATCCAGGTCCGGGTCCAGAACCAGATCCGGGTCCAGGTCCAGATCCGGGTCCAGAACCGGGTCCGGGTCCGGGCCCAGGTCCGGCATCCATAGATCCTGCGTGAATGCCGGGTTAAGAAGCGCCGGGTCAACAGAAGACAGGCCGTGATCTTCCGTATCCCGATCGTCCGGCGCGGTCACGTCGTCCCCCACCACCGACGGCGCCCACGCAACACCCACTACCCCTGACACCCCAGACAGCGGGTACAAAGAATCGACCCGATCGCCCCCCGGCTCCCAGCCCTCATCAAGCGTCGGCGTACTACCCATTCGACCCAGACCCAGACCCAGGTCCAGGTCCGGGTCCGGGGCCGGGTTCGGCATCGATAGATCCTGCGTGAATGCCGGGTTAAGAAGCGCCGGGTCAAGAGAAGACAGGTTGTGATCTTCCGTATCCCGACCGTCCGGCGCGGTCACGTCGTCCCCCACCACCGACGGCACCCACGCGACATCCACCCCTGGCCATTCGGACAGCGGGGACTGGACCTGTTCGGTGTCCTGCGGCGGCTCCCACTCGTCGTCGAGCTTTGGTGTGTCCAGATCCATCCCATCCAGATCCAT
>NZ_JBDPMC010000014.1:0-115024 GCF_039871625.1 Micromonospora sp. B11E3
ACGCCCCGGCGTCGTCCCGCTGCCCGGTCACGCTGGCCGAGGCGGTGGGCGGGGTGGTGTCCGCCGGCGGCGCCTGCACCACCGTGAACGACACCGACTGCGCCGCCGACGTGTTACCCGCCTTGTCCGTGGCCCGGTACGCCACCGCGTGCTGCCCCGGCTGATTCACCGTCACCGGCGCCGAGTAGGCGACGTACGCCCCACCGTCCAGGGAGAACTCGATCCGCTCGACGCCCGACTGCGCGTCAGTGGCGGAGAGCGTCACGGTGGCCGCGCCCACGTACGCCCCGGCGTCGTCCCGCTGCCCGGTCACACTGGCCGCGGCCGTCGGCGGGGTGGTGTCCGCCGGCGGGGTCTGCACCACCGTGAACGAGACGGACTGCGGCGTCGAGGTGTTGCCCGCCTTGTCCGTAGCCCGGTAGCTGACCGTGTGCTGCCCCGGCTGGTTGACGGTGACCGGCGCCGAGTAGGCGGCGTACGGCTGCCCGTCCAGGGAGAACTCGATCCGCTCGACGCCCGAGCCCGCGTCGGTCGCCGACAGCGTCACCGTCGCCGACCCGACGTACGCCCCGGCGTCGTCCCGCTGCCCGGTCACGCTGGCCGAGGCGGTGGGCGGGGTGGTGTCCGCCGGCGGCGCCTGCACCACCGTGAACGACACCGACTGCGCCGCCGACGTGTTACCCGCCTTGTCAGTAGCCCGGTACGCCACCGTGTGCTGCCCCGCCTGGTTCACCGTCACCGGCGCCGAGTAGGCGACGTACGCCCCGCCGTCCAGGGAGAACTCGATCCGCTCGACGCCCGACTCCGTGTCCGAGGCGGAGAGCGTCACGGTGGCCGCGCCCACGTACGCGCCGTTGTCGTCGCGCTGCCCGGTCACCGCGGCCGTCGCGGTGGGCGGGGTGGTGTCCGCCGGCGGCGCCTGCACCACCGTGAACGACACCGACTGCGCCGCCGACGTGTTACCCGCCTTGTCAGTAGCCCGGTACGCCACCGTGTGCTGCCCCGGCTGGCTCACCGTCACCGGCGCCGAGTAGGTGCCGTACGCGCCGCCGTCGAGGGCGTACTCGACGCGCGCCACCCCGGACCCGCTGTCCGTGGCCGACAGCGTGACCGTCGCCGACCCGACGTACGCGCCGGTGTCGTCGCGCTGGCCGGTGACCGTGGCGGACGCGGTCGGCGGGGTGGTGTCCGAGCCGCCGCCGCTGACGACCAGGAGGCCGGTCATCCCGCCGTGGCCGGGGATCGCGCAGAAGTAGCGGTAGGTGCCCGGCGAGAGCACCACGTCGACCGTCCACCGTCCCCCGTTGGCGTCGCTCGGGTCGGCCAGGATGTTCACGTCGACGTCGCTGTTGTACCGCGGGTCCCCCGTGTCGAACGTCAGGGTGTGCTGCATCCCGGTGGTGTTGCCGGTCGCGGCGCTGTTCTCGAAGACGAGCGTCGCGGGCCCGGCGACGGCGGTGGTGGGAGCCGACCGGTACGCGAGGAAGTTGTCGCCGGCGGTCCAGGTGAGCACCTGGGCCTGCAACTGCCGTGGTGCCGCCGCGACGGCCGTCCTCGCCCCTTCCGGGTCGACCGGCCGGGCGCTGGCCGGCACCGCCACCACCGCGGCGGTCACCATCAGCAGGGCCGCCGTGACCGCGGCCGCGATCGATCTCCGGAGCCGGCCCGCGGGGGGTCGGTCCGGCAGTGGATACCCGTTCATCCAAGCCTCTCTCACAGATGCCGAGGGCGGCACCGGCGGGTGGCGTCACCCCCGCCGATGTCGTGTCGCGTTGGGTCGCCGGATCGACGAGCCGTGTGGCCCCTCCCTGGCCGCACGGGAGCCCCGGCCGTGGCCCGCGGCCACGGTCGTTTCCGTGTAGGTGGGTCTGCCAGGCGGCGGGCGAGCCGGATCGCCGCGTCACCCGGGCAGGGTCGCGCGTCGGAGCTGACGGGGTGTGGTTCCGCGTCGGAGCTGACGAGGAATCACCGAGAGGCGGGACGGACATCGGCCAACCACGGCGCGTCCTCTGCGCCGGCCGCTGGTTGCGCCGCTGGCCCGGGGTGCCAGCCCTGCTCAGAGCCGTGGCCACCGGGCGTGTTGCGCCGCCTGGAGAGCCACGGCCGAGATCGACCGCGCCGCCGGTTAACCTCGGTGAAACATATTGATGAGTCCAGACACTACTAAGTCGGTCTCGACGTGTCCAGACCTTTCGTCATGTCCGGCCGGACTTTTATCCAAGACAACGAAAGTCCGCAGCGCCACCGACACGATGCGCGTTACACACCGGCGCGACGAGCGGCGGGCCGGGCGTGCTGATGCTCGTCGGTGGGGCGCTCGACGACGGCAACGCCGCCGTGTACGGCGAGTTCGTCCGGCAGGCCGGCGGCGTCCAGGCGCGCATCGGCGTGCTGAGCGCCTCGTCCGCCGTGCCCCACTCGAGCGCGAACGCGGTCGGCAAGGTCCTCAAGGCGTACGGGGCCGCGGAGGGGTGCGCTGGAGCTACCTCACCGATGGCGACTCCTACGACCCCACCGGGTGGCAGGTCGGCAAGGGCGCCGGCAACTCGCCGGTGGTGCCGCAGAGCCGGCCGGCCAGGCCGCCGAGCGCCGACGCGTTCGGCTCGTACGCGCTGCGCGACGCGGCGCTCGACCTGGCCGCCGCCGGGCTGTCCGCCTCGACCACCGCGGCGACGGCGGAGACCGCGCCCCGGTTCGTCGTGGGACTCACCAAGGACTCCGGCTTCGCCGCGTACGCGGCAGGCGGAGCGGGTCCCTCCTCGTTCACCGGGATGGCCGTCTCGATCCAGGCCGGCTGATCCGGCTCGGCTGATCCGGCTCGGCTGATCCGGCTCGGCTGATCCGGGTCGGCTGATCCGGGTCGGCTGATCCGGGCCGGCTGATCCCGCCACCGCCGGTCCGTACGGCGGAAGATCATCGCCTAGCCTGAGCGGATGCCCCCGCAGCTTCCCCACCCGGATCCCGGCGTCCCCGACACGCGCGGTCCACTGTGGTACATCTGGTGGCTGGTCCGCTGCCAGCCGTGGCGGGTGCTGCGCGGCAGCCTGTTCGGCACGGCCTGGATGATCGGGCTGTCGGTCCGGCCGTACCTGGTCGCCCGCGCCGTCGACGACGGGCTGCGGGCGCACGACACCGCGGCCCTGCTGCGCTGGGTCGCCGCGATCGTCGCCGCCGGCATCGGGCTGGCCTGGCTGGGCATCATGCGGCACCGCACGATGACGTTCGTCCGGGAGGACGCCACGGCCCGCTCCGCCGGCGTCCTCGTGCGACACCTGTCCCGGGTCGGCGCGGTGCTGCCGCGCAAGCTCGCCGCCGGGGAGGTCGCCACGGTCGGCGGCGCCGACATCGGCCACACCTCGGCCGTGCTGACGGTGACGGGGCCCGGGGTCGGCGCGGTCGTCGCGTACGCGGTCGTCGCCGTCGTGCTGTGGTCGATCTCGCCGTTGCTCGCGGTGGCCGTGCTGCTGGGCGTGCCCGCGATCGCGGTGCTGATCGGGCCGCTGCTGCGCCGGCTGGAGCGGGCCGAGTCGGTCTACCGGCAGCGGCAGGGTGACCTGACGACCCGGGCCGGGGACATCGTGGCCGGGCTGCGCGTGCTCGCCGGGGTCGGCGGGCGCGCCCTGTTCGCCCGCCGGTACGCCGCCCGTTCCCAGGACCTGCGGCGCGAGGGCTACCGGGTCGGCGCGGTCAACAGCTGGATCGAGGCCCTGACGAGCGTCATCCCGGGGCTGTTCCTCGCGGCCGTGGTGTGGCTCTCGGCGCGGATGGTGGTCGCCGGCGACATCACCGTCGGGCAACTGGTGGCCGTCTACGGGTACGTGGCGACCCTCATCGTGCCGGTCTGGTTCCTGCTGGAGGGCGGATACCAGCTGATCCGCGGCCGGGTGGCCGCCCGCCGGATCGTCGCCCTGCTCACCATCGCCCCGGACGACACCATCGCCCCGGACGACACCGGCGGCCCCGGCTCCCGGCCCGCCCCGGACGGTCCCGCCGACCTGCACGACCCGGCCAGCGGGCTGACGGTGCCCGCCGGCGCGCTGCTCGGCGTCGCCAGCGACGACCCCGCCGAGGCCGTCGCGCTGGCCGACCGGCTCGGGCGGTACGCCGTCGGTGACGTCACCTGGGGCGGCGTGCCGCTGACCCGGGTCGCGCTCGACGAGGTGCGCGCCCGGATCCTGGTCGCCGATCACGACTCCTACCTCTTCGGCGGGACGCTGCGGGAGATCCTGCGCGTCCGGCCGGGCGTCGGCGACCCGGAGATCCGGGCCGCCCTGCGCGCCGCCTCCGCCGAGGACGTCGCCGACGCGTTGCCTGACGGGCTCGGCACGCCGATCGACACCCGCGCCCGCACGCTCTCCGGCGGGCAGCGGCAGCGCGTACGACTGGCGCGGGCCCTGCTCGCCGAGCCGGAGGTGCTGATCCTGATCGACCCGACGTCGGCCGTGGACGCGCACACCGAGGAGCGCATCGCCCGGCGGCTGCGTACGGCGCGGGCCGGACGGACCACCGTCGTGCTGGCCACGTCGCCGCTGCTGCTCGGCCGCGTCGACGCGGTCGCGTACCTGAGCGGGGGCCGGGTCGCCGCCACCGGCACCCACGCGGAGCTGCTGCGGCGGGAGCCGGGCTACCGGGCGCTGGTGTCCCGGGACAGCGACCCGGCCGACAGCGACTCCTCGGCCGGGGTGGGAGGTGCGCGGCGATGAGCGGGCTTCCGGTAGCGGACCGGGCGGCCGTCCGCCGGGCCACGGTGGACCTGATCGCCCGGGACCGGCGGGCGGTGGCCGGCCTGCTGGCGCTGCACGTCGCCGCCGCGGTCGCCGGGCTCGCCGCGCCCTGGCTGCTCGGTCGCATCGTGGACTCGGCGGGCGCCGGCGCGGGCGTGGCCACCGTGGACCGCCTGGCGCTCGCGATCGGCGGGTGCGTGCTGGCGCACGGGCTGCTCGCCCGGTACGCCCAGTACGCCGGCCACCGGTTCGGCGAGCGCGCGGTGGCGCGGCTGCGGGAGGACTTCGTCGCGCGGACCCTCGCCCTGCCCGTCTCCGTCGTCGAGCGGGCCGGCACCGGGGACCTGGCCGTGCGCAGCTCGGTCGACGTGACCACCGTCGGGACGACCGTCCGCGACGTGCTGCCGGTCATCGTGATCGCCTCGGCGCAGCTGTCGCTGCTGTTCGGCGCGGTGTTCCTGCTGCACCCGCTGCTCGGCCTGGTCGCGCTGGCCGGGCTGCCGTCGATCTGGGCGGTGACCCGCTGGTACCTGCGCCGCGCCGGGGCCGCGTACCTGGCCGAGGGCGCCGCGACGGCCGAGCTGACCGACGCGCTGACCACGACGGCGGAGGGCGCGCGCACGGTCGAGGCGCTGCGCCTGGCCGACGAACGCGTGCGGCACGGCACGGGGCGCATCGGCCGGGTGTGGGAGACGCGGCGGGCGACGCTGGCGTTGCGGTCGGTGTACTTCCCGGTGGTGGAGGCGAGCTACCCGCTGCCGGTCGCCGCGGTGCTGCTCGCCGGCGGGTTCTTCCTGTCCCGGGGCGCGGTGACACTCGGCGAGGTGGTCGCCGCCGCGCTCTACCTCCAGCAGGCGATCGAACCCCTGGACCGGCTGTTGCAGTGGATGGAGCAGGCCCAGCGGGGCTTCGCGTCGTTCGCACGGGTACTCGGGGTGGGCCAGGTGCCGCCGGAGCCGCGCGGCGCGGCGTCCGCGCTCGCCGGGCACGGGCTCGTGGTGCGCGGCGCGCGGTTCGCGTACGCGGACGGCCCCGACGTGCTGCACGGCATCGACCTGGAGGTACGCCCCGGCGAGCGGCTCGCCGTCGTCGGGCCGTCGGGAGCCGGGAAGTCCACCCTGGCCCGGCTGCTGGCCGGGATCGACGCGCCGCGGGAGGGGGTGGTGAGCCTCGGCGGCTGCCCGGTGACCGACCTCGACCCGGCCGAACGCCGTCGCGGGATCGCCCTGGTCACCCAGGAGCACCACGTCTTCATCGGCTCGCTGCGCGACAACCTGGCCTTCGCCGCGCCCGGGGCGTCCGACGAGCGGATGCGCTCCGCGCTGGCCGCCGTGGGCGCCGACTGGTACGCCGACCTGCCCGACGGCCTCGACACGCAGCTCGGCGACGGCGCCCGCGAGCTCGGTGCCGCCGAGGCGCAGCAGCTCGCGCTGGCGCGGCTGGTGCTCGCCGACCCGCACACGCTGATCCTCGACGAGGCGACCGCCGCCCTGGACCCGACGACCGCCCGGCGGGCCGAGCGGGCGCTGGCCGCCGTGCTCGCCGGGCGTACCGTCATCGCCATCGCGCACCGGCTCAACACGGCGCACGACGCCGACCGGGTCGCCGTGCTGGAGGACGGCCGGATCGCCGAGCTGGGCAGCCACGACGAGCTGGTCCGCGCCGGGGGCGCGTACGCCGCCCTCTGGCGTTCCTGGCACGGCTGACCGGAGGGCGTCAGCCCCAGCGGTCGGCCGCCGCCGCCAGCGCGGCCCGGGCGCCCGCCGTCAGCTCCGCGACCAGCTCGGCGGCCGGCATCTCCCGGGCGAGCGGGTGCGCCTGACCGGCCCACAGGTTCGCCGTCGCGGCGTCGGCGTCGCCGCGGGCGGCGGCCAGCAGCGGCCGGGTCAGGTGCAGCACCTGCGGGTAGCCGGCCGGCGCCGACCGGTCGTGCCGCCGGAGGAAGTCGTTGCCGACGCCGCGCGCCCGCTTCCCGGTGAAAGCCCTGGTCAGGGCGGTCGGCGCGGCGCTGGCGACGGCCGCGCGGTGCATCGGCGAGGTGCCCGCCTCGGGGCAGCGCAGGAACGCCGTGCCGAGTTGCGCGGCGGCGGCGCCGGCGGCCAGCACGGCGGCGAGCCCGGCCCCGTCCGCGACGCCCCCGGCGGCCACCAGCGGCCGGTCGCAGTCGGCGGCGACCAGCCGCAGCAGCGGCAGGAGGGCGTAGTCGTCGTCGTCCGGCATGCCGCCGCGGTGCGCGCCGGCCTCCGTGCCCTGCACGACCACGGCGTCCACGCCCAGCCGGGCCACCGCCACGGCGGCGTCCGGCCGGTTGACCGTCGCCCAGACCTCGGTGCCCCGTTCGCGCAGGGCGGCCACCGCGGCGGCGTCCGGCAGCCCGAACGCGAAGGACACCACCGGCACCGGGTCCGCGAGCAGGGCGGCCAGCTTCTCCGGGTACGCGTCGTCGCCGCCGGTCGGCTCGCCGAGCGTCACCCCGCGCCGCCGGGCCTCCGGACCGAGCCGGTCGGCGTACGCCCGGATGGCGGCCTCGTCGACGGTGCCGGACGGGGGCAGGAAGAGGTTGACCCCGAACGGCCGGTCGGTGCGCGCCCGGACCTCGGCGATGTCGGCGAGCAGCCGCTCGGTGGCGAGCATCCCCGCGGCGAGGAAGCCCAGCCCGCCGGCGGTGGAGACGGCCGCGGCGAGAGCCGGGGTGGACGGACCGCCGGCCATCGGGGCGGCGACGATCGGGCAACGCAACGCGGAGAGCACGGACACGTCGTCCATCCTGCCGAAAGGGGGCCCCTTGTTAACGCCTCCGGTAGAGAAGGGTGCCCTCCTCACCGGGCACCGACACGGGCGCGGCGGGCTTCCGCGACAACCCGAACACGGTAGATTGGCTTCGATACTCGACGTGACTGCGGTGGGGAGAGGCGGGGCGGGGAATGAGTCGACGGCGGGGGCGGCTGGCGCGGGCAGCCCTGCGCCTCGGGCTCGTCCTCGGGGGCGTCCTCTGCGCGTGGGGCGTCCACGAGGCTGCCGTCGCCGACACCGCGCGCGCGGCCGAGACCCCACCGGCGACCACTGTCGACGCGGCCGCCGAGCCGGACGGCGCGCTGCCACCGGCCTACCCGCCCCCCGTCCCCGCCGCCCCAGGGTCGCCGGCACCACAGGCCGCCGGGCCCGGCCCGGCGGGCGGCGACGGCGAAGCGGCATGGAGCCGGACGGCCGCCCACGACCCGCCACGCAGGTCACGGACGGCGGAGTGCAGGGACGGGGCCGAGGCGACGCCGCCGCGCCCGCAGCAGTCGACCCGTACGCCCACCCGAGCCGGAACGCCGATCCTGCCGGCCCTGGCGGGGGTGGTCGCCCCGGTGACCGACCCGCTCCGCGACGGGGTCGTCGCCCCGGTGGCCACCGCCATCAGGCCCGTGACCGACCCGCTCCTCGGCACCGTCGGCCAGGTCCTCGATCCGGTGTCGCCCGTCCTCGACCCCGTCCTGTCCGGCCTCGATCCGGTCCTGCAGGACCTCGAGCCGGTGCTACGACCGCTCGACCCCGCGCTCGACGTGCTCGATCCGGTCCTGACCCCGCCGGCCCCCACGCCGGCCGGGCCCGATGCGCCGCCAGGCCCGGAACCGACCGACCCGGCGCCACCGGGCTCCCCGACCTCGCCGTCGCTCCCCGCCTCGCCCGCGTCGCCGACCGCGCCCGCCCCGGCGACGCCCGGGCGGTCCGCCCTCGCTGCCGCCGCCACCGCTGACGCCGCCGTCCAAATCCCCGCGGCGGCGACCGCGGGACGCGGCGCCGCGACCGACCGGGCCAGCGCCGCCGACCGCGGGCCGACCCTCACCCGGCCCGACGTCGACCCCCGCCTTGCTCCGATCCCGCCGGCAGCCGACGGCACCGGCGTGTACTCCCCCGGCACCGCCCACTGGGGGGCGGCCGCCACGTCGCCCTCGGCCTGGACGCCGCCCCTGCTGGTCGGGCAGGTGAGCCGCGCGGACCGGTCCGGCCACCCGCCGTCCCGGGTGCCCCGTCCGGGGAGCAGACCGGCCTGACCCCCCGGGCAGCCGGACCAGCACGCCCGCAGCCGGGGCAGCACCGACTCCTCGGCTGGCCGGCGCTGACCGGCCGCCCGCGCCGCCGACCGGCACCGACCACAGTGGCCCACCCGCCCAGGTGTCGCCGGGTCGGCCGTCGCTCCAGTCCCCGTTGGGCCCTTCCCTGACCAGGAGTCTCACCATGAGCCTCACCCTGCCCGTCGATCGCGCCCGCTGGCGTGACATCGACCTGATCGTCAGCCTCGTGACCGCCACGGTCTCCGCCTCCCCGCTCGGCGCCTGGCTCGTCCCCGACGAGCGGCGGCGGCCCGCCGTACTCGCCGGCGTGGCCCGCATCTGGACGGAGCACGCGCTGCTGTTCGGCGACGCGTTCCTGCTGCGCGACGGCACCGCCTGCGCCCTCTGGCTCCACCGCTACCGTCCCATCCCCGGCCCGCGGGGGTACGGCAGGCGCCTCGCCGAGACGTGCGGGGAGCACATGGGGCGGTTCGTCCTGCTCGACCGGACTCTCGCCGCGCACCGCCCCGTCGAGGCCCACAACCACCTGGCGTTCCTCGCGGTTCCGCCCGGGCCGGGCGACGCCGTACGGGCGGAGGCGATACTGGCCACAAGCCAGCGGTGGATGGACAACCTGAGCCTGCCTACCTACGCGGAGAGCTGCGGCGGGCTGCACGGCGACCTCTACCGTCGGCACGGCTACGCCGACCGGGAACGGTTCCACCGTCCGGACGGGGTGACCGTCCACGCCCTGTGGCGGCCCTCGGCGCCTCGGGCGACTGCCCGCGACGCGACCCTGATGGTCAAGCGGTGTGTTCGGCGACGGCGTCCGCGGCGGGACGACGGGGCGACCGGGTGGCCGTCGGGGCGGCAGGCCCCCGACGGCCCCACGGCCTGACGGTGGGGGTACGGGCGGGCGGCCGTGGCGATGCAGACGCGATCGCCGCGGGCGTGCTCGGCTCCCCGTACCGGACACGCAGGTCCTGATCTCCGCCCCGGGCTGTTCGGCGGCGCGGGGCCGGCCCACCGAGCGGTGGGCCGGCCCCGCCCTGCCTCGACGGTCAGCTCGACCGGTCGGCGACGCGCAGCCGGAGCCCGTACTTCGGCGCGAGGGTGACCAGCGGCTTCAGCGCGACCCGCTGGCCGGGGGCGAGGGTGAACCGGAAGCGCTGGGCCAGCGTCGCCAGGATCAGCTTCGCCTCCATCTCGGCGAAACCGGCCCCGACGCAGATCCGCTCCCCGCCGCCGAACGGCATGAAGGCGTACCGGGGGATGTCCGCCTCGCGCTCCGGCGCGAAGCGTTCCGGGTCGAACCGGAAGGGGTCGGGGAAGTACCGCTCGTGGTGGTGCATCACGTACGGCATGATGAAGATCCCGCTGCCCCGGCGGAGCCGGTAGCCGCCCAGCTCGACGTCCTCCACCGGGGTCCGCTTGTTGAGCGTCCAGGCCGGCGGGCAGAACCGCAGCGCCTCCTTGAAGACCATCCCGGTGTAGCGCAGCCGCGGCAGGTCCTCGGCGGTCGGGGGTCGGCCGCCCAGCACCTCGTCCAGCTCGGCGCCCAGCTTCTCGGCCACCTCGGGGTGCTGCGACAGGAGGTACCAGGCCCAGGTCAGCCCGTTGGCCGTCGTCTCCTGGCCGGCGACGAAGATGGTGACGGCCTCGTCGCGTACCTGCTGGTCGGTCATGCCGCCGCCGTCGACCTCGTCCTGGGCCAGCAGGAACATCGACAGCAGGTCGCCGTGGTCCTCCCCGCTGGCCCGCCGCTCGGCGATGATCCGCATGACCGCCTCGTCGAGCACCCGCGTGCCGCGCTTGAGGAGCTGGTGCAGCGGCAGGAGCAGCCACGGCGACACGAGCATCCCGAACTTGCTGATCTGGATGGCGATGTCCTGCAGGCCGGCGACCGCCCGCTGGACCTTGTACGCCTCCTCGTCGGGCACGCCGCTGCCGAACATGGACCGCGACACCACGTTGAGCGTCAGCTTCATCATCTCGTGGTGCATGTCGCGGACGTCGCCGGGCCGCCAGCCCTCGATCAGGCGCTGCGTGGCGTCCACGGCGATCTCGCCGTACCCGGCCATCCGCCGGTGGCGGAACGCCGGCTGCACCAGCCGACGCTGCCGGCGGTGGTGCTCGCCGTCGCTGGTCAGCAGGCCCTTGCCCATCCAGCGTCCCAGGGTCCGCAGGTCGTGCGGGTCCTTGGTGAACTTGTCCCGGCGCAGGACCAGCACGTCGTGGATGTGGTCGGGGTGGCTCAGCAGGTAGTTGCGGGTGGGCCCGATGGTGAACGACGCGACGTCGCCGTGCGTCGCCGTCTCCATCATGAACTCCACCATGCCCCGGCCGAGCCCGGGCAGGTTGCCGAGCAGGGGCACGCCCTTCGGCCCCGGCGGGTGACGGTCAGGCACCGGCCGCCTCCTCCGCTCGCGCCGGCTGCGCCGCGGTCACCGCGCCCGCGGCCGCCGGGCCGGCGGCGGTCGCCGGGCCCCGCCCCGCGCCCGGGGTCCGCGGTACGCCGCGCCGCAGCACCAGGCCGACCCAGATGAACCAGATCGGGGCGGCCAGGGCGCCGCCCAGTATCGCCGAGACCAGCACCATCGGGCCGATCCCGAAGGCCACGCCGACGGCGGTGGTGCTGGTGAGCACGCCGAGGGCGATGCCGAGGTACGCCAGCGGACGCCGCAGCAGCCCGTGCCGCAGCGCGAGGATGTTGACGACCAGGAACCACGGCCCGAGGGCGCCGAACCGCAGCCAGGTCGCCGGGTCGAGCCGCAGGAGCAGGTCGGTGGTGACGATCGCGGTCTGTACGGTCGGATCGCCGCCGGCGTAGTCGCCCGCCCACAGCGGCGTGGCCGTCACCAGGCGGAACGTCTCGACCGCCGTCACGCCGAAGGAGAGGTACGCCAGGCCGGTGGTCCACCGCACCCAGCCCTCGTGCCGCTCGCGGACGAGGTCGGCGATGGCGGGGATCGCCCCGAACGCGAAGACCGCGCCGAGGGCGTAGCCCCAGTAGTACAGGACGCGCGGGGTGCCGTCGGCGGCCAGCGCCCGCCAGAGTTCGTCCTTGTTCTCGTGCGGGATGAACTGGGTCGGGTCGAGCACGAAGAAGGTCGTGACCACGACGTACGAGACACCCACCAGGATCGCGCAGGTGCCGCCCAGTCTGTTCATCCGGTTGTCGTCCATACGGGACATCTCCTGTACCGGGTCAGGCCGTCGAGCGGCGTGGCTCGACGGTCATCTTCAGCCCGTACCGGGGGCTGGTGGTGATCATCATCTTGGGCTCCACCGGGTGGTCCGGCACCATGCGCAGCCGGTACCGCTGGGCGATGGTGGCCAGCGTCAACTGCGCCTCCAACTCGGCGAGCCGGTTGCCGATGCAGAGCCGGGGCCCGCCGCCGAACGGGAAGTAGGCGAACCGGGGCCGGCCGGCGGACCGCTCCGGCGTGAACCGCTCGGGGTCGAACCGCTCGGGCTCCTCCCACAGGTCCGGGTGCCGGTGCGTCAGGTACGGGCTGATGTAGATCAGCGACCCGGCCTTGACGTCGTAGCCGCCGATGCGATCGGGCCCGGCCGCCCGGCGTTCCAACCAGGGCACCGGGTAGAGCCGCAGCGTCTCCTCCAGCACCATCCGCGTGTACTCCAACTGCGGCACGTCCGCCACGGTGGGCAGTCGGCCGCCGAGCACCCGGTCGAGTTCGTCGTGCAGCCGCGCCTCGATCTCCGGGTTCCGCGACAGCTCGTACCAGGCCCAGCTGAGCTGGTTCGACGTGGTCTCGTACCCGCCGAGCAGCAGCGTGGCGATCTCGTCGCGCAGCTGCTTGTCCGGCATGCCCTCGCCGGTCTCCTCGTCGCGCGCCGCCAGCAGCATCGACAGCAGGTCGTGGCTGTCCCCGCCGTCGCGGCGGCGCTCGTGCAGGATGCGGTAGATGATCCCGTTCAGGCCGCTCATCGCCTCGTTGAACGCCCGGTTGCGCCGGGTGGGCACCCGCGGCGGCGGCGCCAACGGCACCGTCGCCCGGTAGAGGCAGTAGTTGACGATCGTGTCGAGGTACCGGCTGATCGCCGCCACCTCGTCGTCGCCGCGCAGCCCCGTGCTGAACAGCGACTTCGTCGCCACGTTCATCGACAGGTTGACCATCTCCGCGGCGACGTCGAGCGGCTCGCCGCGCTCGGCGTGCGGCTGCCAGGTGTCGACGCGGTCCACCACGTCCTGGACGATGCCCTCGCCGAGCTGCTGGATCCGCTGCCGGTGGAACGCGGGCTGCATCAGCCGCCGCTGCCGCCGCCAGAAGTCGCCGTCGCTGGTGAACAGCCCCTCGCCGAACGCGAGCTTGAGCGGCTTGTACTCGAACGACTGCTTGTCGTAGTTGCGGCTGTTCACCTGCAGGACGTGCCGCAGGTGGTCCGGGTGGTTGATCAGGTGCACGGTGAACCCGGCGACGGTGAACCGCACGATGTCGCCGTACTCGCGGCTGACCCCGCTCAGGAAGCCGATAAGGTCGCGCCGCAGGTCGAACAGGCTGCCGACGAGGAACCTGCCGCGGGGGCCGGGGGCCAGGCGCGGCCCGGCCCCGGCCGGAGCCGTGGGTGTCACGCTGGCCATGCCTGGTCCCCCCACCGTGGATGGTCGTGGAGGCGGCGCCGGGTGGCGCCGCCGGGCCGGGTCACCACTGGAGCAGGACCGCCTCTTGCGAGAAGCCGGGCCCCATGCCGACGACCATGCCGTACGTGCCGGGCTCCAGGTCGTACTCCGCGAAGGTCTGGTCGAGCATGTAGAGCACGGTCGGCCCCGACACGTTGCCGACGGTGCGCAGCACGTGCTGGCTCAGCTTCAGGTTCTCGTCGGTGAGCCCGAACTCCTCCGCCGTCGCCGTCAGCACCTTCGGGCCACCGGGGTGGATCATCCAGTGGCCGATGTCCGACACGGCGAGGCCGTGGTCGGCCAGCAGCGGGTCCATCACCGGACGCAGGCCGACCTTCGCCAGGCCGGGCACGTCCACGCTCAGCCGGTTGCGGAAGCCGTTGTCCAGCACGTCCACGCCGGCGACGTGCAGCGTGTCGGGCAGGAAGCCGGACCGGGTGTCGACCACCCGGGGCAGCCCCGGGCGGGCCAGCGGGTGCTCGTCGCCGACCATCAGGGTGGCGGCCACCCCGTCGCCGAAGAGCGCGACGGTGACGATCTGCGAGACCAGGTCGGTGTAGAAGGCGCTCTCGGTGAGGTCGCGGTTCAGCGCCTCCTGGAGGTAGCCCTGGACGCCGCCCTGCCAGAAGGCGGTGCCGCCCAGCTCGCAGCAGAGCAGGATCACCGCGTCGGTCGGGTGGCCCTTGAGGTAGTCGGCCACCCGGCTCAGCCCGGCCACGCCCGCCATGCAGCCCAGGCCGTTGATCGGCACCCGCTTCATGGTCGGCGCGAAGTCGATCCGGTTGATCAGGATCGCGTCGACGGTGGGCACCGAGACCACCGTGCTGAGCATGGAGGTGAACTGGGAGACCTCGGTGGAGGCGAGGCCCGCGCTGGCGAGCAGCTTGAGGACCGTCTTCTCGCACAGGTCCGCGGCCTCCTCGACGCAGCGGGCGGCGACGGTGCTGAACGGCGGCGGCTCGAAGAACGTGTCCAGCGGCATCGCGAAGTAGCGGCCGTCGATCTGGCAGTTCTTGAAGAGGCTGTCGATGATGTCCAGGTCGATGTCCAGCCCGATCGCCTGGCAGTACTTGCGCAGGGTCGTGGCGAGGGTCTGTTGGTCGTAGTAGTAACCAGGCAGGCTGGTCTCGGTTGCGACGATGTAGGGCATCTGCCCGTCCTCCTCAGGACTGTCGGGGTTTTCTCGGTCAGGAAAGTGCGGGGTCGTCGGGCGCGGCCGGGGCGTCGAGCCGCGCCAGGTCGTGCGTGAGCCGCCGGGACAGCGCGGCCAGCAGCGCCGCGCGGTCCCGTTGGACGAAGAAGTGGTCGCCGGGAAGCATCTCGACGGCGAAGTCGCCGCCGGCCTGGTCGCGCCAGGCGGCGAGCGCGTCGCGGGTGACCTTGTCGTCCCGTTCGCCGCCGAAGACGGTCAGCGGCACGTCCAGCGGCGCCTCGGTGTGGTGGATGCGGGTCTCGACCATCGCGAAGTCCGCGCGCAGCACCGGCAGGTACAGCGCGATCGCGTCGGGGTCGCGCAGCATCTCCTCCGGGGTGCCGTTCATGGCGCGCAGCTTCTCGATCAGCCGGGCCTCCGGCAGCCGGTGCAGCGGCGGCTCCAGGTCGGGCAGGTGCGGGGCGCGGGCCGCCGAGACGTACAGGTGCGCGGGGCCGGGCAGGCCCTCCCGGCGCAGCTGCCGGGTCAGCTCGAAGGCGATCAGGCCGCCCATGCTGTGCCCGAAGAACGCGTACGGCAGGTCGAGGTGCGGCCGCAGCACCCCGGCCAGCGTCCGCGCCAGCGCGGACATCTGGGTGAACGCGGGTTCCCGGTGCCGCTGCTGGCGGCCGGGAAGCTCGATCGGGCAGACGTCCACCCCGGCGGGCAGCTCGTCGGCCCAGTCCCGGAAGAGCGACGCGCTGCCGCCCGCGTACGGCAGGCAGAACAGCCGCAGCCGGGCGGCCGGGTCCGGGGTCCGCCGCAGCAGCCAGTCGGCGGCGTCGGCGCTGACCTCGACGGTGGCCGGGCGGGCGGGCGCGGGACGGCGCACGGCCGGCACCGGCGTGGCCGCCGGCTGCGGGGCGCCGGCCGGCTGCGGCGCGGGTTCCGGTGAGCCGGCGTCGACCGCCGCCAGGGCGTGCTCGACGATCCGGGCCACCGTGATGCCGGAGAGGAACTCCTGGGGGTCGATCTGCGCCCCGTACATGACCCGCAGCCGGTTGCGCAGCTCGAACACCATCAGCGAGTTCAGCCCGAGGCCCAGCAGCGGCTGGTCCGTCTCGAGCTGCTGCGGCTGCAGGCCCAGCACCGCCGCGATCTGCTCCCGCAGGTATCCGGTGAGGACGGCCCGCCGCCGGGCGGGCGCGACGGTCAGCAGCGCCTTCCGGCTGCTCGGCTCGGTCTCCGTCGCCTCCGTCCCGGCGTCGGCCGGGCCGGCTTCGTCGCCGGCGGTCCCGCTGGCCGGGCCGGACGCGTCGCCGACGATGGCGGTGGCCGGCCCGGACGCGTCCGCGAGCGCCGGCGTGGCGCGCAGGCCGCGCGGGACGCCGACGGTGGCGGCAGAGGAGGTGGCCGCGGCCGGGCCGGCCGGGGCGCTCGGCCCGCCGACCGTCGAGCGCAGCCCGGTCACCTCGGCGACGGTCCGCAGCTCGGCGTCGAGGAGGCGGATGTCGCCGGTCAGCGCGTCGTCGCCGACCTCCCGGAGCCGCACGTGCGCCCACAGCTCGCCGGTCACCGGTCGGTGCACGCGCAGGCGCTCCACCGCGGCGGGACGGTAACCGGCGGTGGCAGCCAGCGGAGCCGATCCTTCGCTCGGGGTTGTGGGACCCATGCTCGCCGGGTCGGCCGCGACGACCGGGAGCAGGTCGAACGCGCCGTGCAGCAGCCGCCAGTCCCCCGGCGACCCGGTCCCCGGCGTCGGGGCGGCGAGCAGCGCCAGCAGTTCGCCGTCGCCCCGCCACAGCCGTCGCACCGTACGGGTGCCGGCGCCGTCGGTCAGCCCCGCCGCCGCCCGGCTGTCGTAGTACGCCGCCCCGGTCACCTCGGCGGTGCAGCGTTCCCGGATCGCGTCCGGCGTCTCGCGCGGCGACAGGTACGGCCGCCCGCTCGCGGCGGGCCGGACGACGCCCCGGGCGTGGCGCACCCACGGCCCGGCCGGGTCGCCGGCCGGGCGGCTGAACACCTGCCAGCCGGTGCCGTCGTCGCCGGGCCGGTCGACCGCCACCTGGGCGACGTTGCCCTCCCCCGACACCGGCAGCGGCCCGGCGAACGTCACGTCGGTGAGCACGCACTCCGCCGCCCCGGCGAACGGGGCGGCGGCGGTGAGCGCCAGGTCCACGTACGCCGCCTCGGGCAGGCTCGGGTGGCCGTCGAGTTCCGGCCAGGAGGCCCGGTCGACGGTGAGCTCCCAGAAGTGCTCGGCGCCGGGCGCGGCGGCCCGGAAGTAGCGCTCGGTCCCGGCCGACGCCGGCTCGCCGCCCCGGACGACGGTCCCGCCGGGCGGGGCCGGGTGGGCGGCGCCGGCCGGGTCGAAGTCCAGCCAGCAGCGCTGCCGCTGCCAGGGGTGGCGGGGCAGGCGCAGCACGGGCCGGTCCGTCGGGTGCTGGCGTCGCCAGTCGACCCGGTGGCCGAGCGTCCAGAGGGCGCCGAGGGTGCCCAGCAGCACGCCGCGTTCCTCCTCGTCGCGGCGCAGCGAGGGCAGCGCGACGACGGTCGTCCCGGCGTGCCGGGCGCACTGCTCGACCGAGGAGAGCAGGATCGGGTGCGGGCTGATCTCGATGACGAGCGTGGGCGCGGCCTCGACGAGCTGCCCGACCGCCGTGGAGAACAGCACCGGCTCGCGCAGGTTGTCGGCCCAGTAGTCGGCGGTGAACTCCCGGCCGTCGGTGGGCCGGCCGGTCACGGTGGAGTGGATCGGCACCGTGGACTCGCGGGGTCGTACGTCGCGCAGCTCGGCGAGGAGGTCGGCGCGCAGCTCGTCCACCTGCGGGCTGTGCGAGGCGAAGTCCACCTTGACCTGCCGGCAGAACACGTCGCGGTCGGCGAGGGTCTTCAGCACGGTCTCGATGGCGGTGGTGTCGCCGGACAGGACCGTGGTGGTGGGGCTGTTGCTCACCGCGATGGCGAGCTGGTCCTCCAGGCCGGCGATGGCGGCGCGCGCCTCGTCGAGCGGCAGCTCCACCACGGCCATCGTGCCCCGGCCCCGGATCCGCCGGACCAGCGCGCTGCGGCGGCAGATCACCCGGGCGGCGTCGTCGAGGCTGAGCGTGCCCGCGACGTGCGCGGCGGCGACCTCCCCCATCGAGTGGCCGACCACCGCGTCCGGGACGATCCCCCAGGAGCGCCACAGCGCCGCCAGCGCCACCTGGACCGCCCAGGTCGTCGGCTGCACCACGTCGATCTCGTCGAGCCGCGACTGCGCCTCGGTGGCGCGCAGCTCGTCGAGCAGCGACCAGGAGACGTACGGGCGCATCGCGGCGGCGCACTCCTCGATCGCCTGCCGGAACACCGGCTCCCGGTCCAGCAGCCGGCGGCCCATGCCGACCCACTGGCCGCCCTGGCCGGGGAAGACGAAGACCAGCCGGCGGCGGAGGTGCTGGGAGCGGTCGCCCCGGGACGTGCCGGGCCGGGCCGCGCCGTCGCGGAAGGCGGCGAGCCGGTCGACCAGCTCCGCTCGGGAGGCGAAGCTGATCGCCAGCCGCTCGTCGTAGTGGCTGCGGCGCAGACTCGCGGTGCGGCAGAGGTCGTCGAGGTCGGTCGCGGGGTCGCCGACGAACTCCTGGTACGCGCCGGCGAGGTCGCGCAGCGCGGCCGGGCTGTGCGCGGACAGCGGCATCAGCCGGGCCCGCTCGGCGTCCCGGTCGGCGGGTGCCACCGGGGCACCGGGCCGGGCCGGGGGTTCCTCCACGACGACGTGGACGTTGGTGCCGCCGAAGCTCAACGAGGTGACCCCCGCCAGCATCGGCCCCTCGTACGGCCACGGGCCCAGCCGGTCCTGCACCCGCAGCCGGTAGTCGTCGAAGGGGATGTGCGGGTTGGGCTCGTCGAAGTGCAGGCTCGCCGGGAGCTGGCGGTGCTTCATCGCCAGCACCACCTTGATCAGGCCGGCGAGGCCGCCGACCATCTGGAGGTGGCCGATGTTGGTCTTGACCGAGCCGATCATGAGCGGCCGGTCGGGGTCGCGGCGCGCGCCGAGGATCGCGCCGAGCGCCTGGGCCTCGATGGGGTCGCCGAGGATGGTGCCGGTGCCGTGCGCCTCGACGTACTGCACGGCCGCCGGGTCGACGCCCGCCCGCTCGTACGCCTCGCGCAGCATCGCCTCCTGGGAGAGCCGGCTCGGCGCGGTCAGCCCGTTGCTGCGGCCGTCCTGGACGACCGCGCTGCCGCGCAGCACCGCGTAGATCGGGTCGCCGTCCTCGACGGCGCGGGACAGCGTCTTGAGCACGACGGCCGCCACGCCCTCGCCGAGCACGATGCCGTCGCCCGAGGCGTCGAACGCCCGGCACTGCCCCTGCGGCGACAGCACGCCGAGCTTGGTGAACCAGACGAACCCCTCGGGCTTGAGGAACAGGCCCGCGCCGCCGGCCACCGCCATGGTGCAGTCGCCGCTGCGCAGGCTCTCGCACGCCTGGTGGACGGCCAGCAGCGACGACGAGCAAACGGCGTCCATCGTGAAGCTGGGGCCGCGCAGGTCGTAGACGTACGAGACGCGGTTGGCGACGATCGAGCCGAACGACCCGGTCGCGGTGTAGACGTTGGCCAGGTGTGGATTGTTGAAGTTGAGCCAGCCGTACTCGCTGTGCGCCAGGCCGATGTACACGCCGGTCCGGCTGCCGCGCAGCTCGGAGCGCACCTGCCCGGCGTCGTCGAGCGCCTCCTGCACGCACTCGAGCATCAGGCGCTGCTGCGGGTCCATGTTCGCCGCCTCCCACGGCGAGATCCCGAAGTACGCCGGGTCGAAGCCGTCGATGTCGTCGACGAAGCCGCCCCAGCGGCTGCTCATCTTCCCCGGCGCCTCCGGGTCGGGGTCGAAGTACGCGTCGACGTCCCACCGGTCGGCGGGCATCTCGCGGATCACGTTCGCGCCGTCGCGCAGCAGGTCCCAGAACGACTCGGGGTCGTTCGCGCCGCCGGGCAGGCGGCAGCCGATGCCGATCACGGCGATCGGCTCGGTCCTGGCGCGCTCGATGTCGTCGAGCTGGGAACGCAGCTCGCGGATGCCGAGCAGCGCCCGTTGCAGCGGCGACAGCCGGTCGGTTCGGGCTGCGTCGTCACTCATGGGAGTCCTTTTTCCGGGTCTGGGAGAGTTCCTGGTCGAGCAGCGCCTCGACCTCGGCGTCGGAGAGCTGCTCGATCTCCGCGAGCCAGGCGTCGCGGGCCGCCTCGGCGGTCGTCGCCGCGGCGGGCGGTTCCGGCTCCGGCGCCGGCTCGGCGAGCTGGAGTTCCGCGACGACGAACCCGGCCAGCGCCTCGACGGTCGGGTAGTCGAACAGCACGGTCGCCGGCAGCGACCGGTCGACGCTGAGGCTGAGCGCGTTGCGCAGCTCCACCGCCATCAGGGAGTCCAGGCCGAGCTCGTTGAGCGGCCGCTGGGTGTCCAGGGTGTGCGCGGCCCGCAGGCCGAGGACCCGGGCCGCCAGGTCCCGCACGTGCGCGACGACGAGCTCCAGCCGGTCGTCGGGGGGCGCGGCCTCCAGCAGCGTCAGCAGCGCCCGGTGCTCGCCGCGGACCGCCGCGGACCCGGCGTCGCCGTCCACCGGCCCGGCCAGGTCGTCCAGCAGCGGCGGCCGGCGCCCCGGCGGGTACTGCCGCAGGTAGGGCCCCCACTCGGCCGCGACGACGCCGACCCGCGCCCGGGACTGCCCGAGCGCCCAGGCCAGCTCGGCGACGCCCCGCTCCGGGTCGATGAGACCCATGCCACGCAGCGCCCACTGGCGGTCGCCCCGGTCGTCCACGGAGGCGGCCATGCCCGCGCCGCGCCACGGGCCCCAGTTGACGCTCAGCCCCGGCAGCCCCTGCCGGCGGCGCTCCTCGGCGAGCGCGTCGAGGAAGGCGTTGCCGGCCGCGTAGTTGGCCTGCCCGGCGGAGCCGAGCATCGAGGCCACGGAGGAGAACAGCACGAAGAAGTCCAGGTCGAGCTGGCGGGTGGCGCGGTGCAGGTTCCACGCCCCGGCCAGCTTCGGCCCGAGCACCCGCTCGAAGCGCGGCCACTCCTGCTGGAGCAGGACACCGTCGTCGAGCACGCCCGCCGCGTGGACGACGCCGCGCAGCGGCGGCAGGGTCGCGGTGACCTCCCCGACGAGCCGGTCCACGTCCTCGGGTCGGGCGACGTCGGCGCGCAGCACCTCGACCCGCGCCCCGGCGTCGCGCAACGCCGCCACGTCCGCCCGGTTCGCGTCGGTGACGCCGCCGCGTCCCACCAGCGCCAGCGACCGCGCGCCGCGCTCCACCAGCCACCGCGCCACGTGCAGGCCGAGGCCGCCGAGGCCGCCGGTGATCAGGTACGTCCCGTCGGCGCGGACCACGTCGTCCGCCCCGCCGTCGGCGTCGTCGTGCCGGCTGACGACGATCTTGCCGACGTGCCGGGCCTGCGCCATGTGCCGGAACGCGTCGACGGCCCGCGGCAGCCCGAACACGCGCCGCGGCAGCGGCCGGAGCGTGCCGGCCGCGAACCTCGCCATCAGCTCGCGCAGCAGGGACCGCACGGTCGCCGGCTCGTCGCGGGACAGCTCCACCAGGTCGAAGGCGGTGTAGGTGACGTCGGGGTTGACCTGGGCCGCCTTGTCCGTGGACCAGATCTCACGCTTGCCGATCTCCACGAACCGCCCGCCGGGGCGCAGCAGCCGCATGCTCTCGACGAGGAAGTCCCCGGTCAGCGAGTTGAGGACGACGTCCACGCCCGCGCCGCCGGTGCGCTCGCGGATCTCGTCGGCGAACGCGAGGGTACGCGAGTGGAAGACGTGCCGGACGCCCATCCGCTCCAGCACCGGCCACTTCGCCGGGCTCGCCGTCGCGTACACCTCCGCCCCGACCGCCTGCGCGATCTGCACGGCGGCCATGCCGACGCCGCCGGCCGCCGCGTGGATCAGCACCCGGTCGCCGGGGGCGAGCCGGGCGATGTGCTCCAGCGCGTACAGCGCGGTCAGGAAGGCCACCGGGATCGTCGCGGCGTCGGCGTCGGTGACGGCGGCCGGCACCGGGGCGACCAGGTCGGCGCCGACGGTCACGAAGCTGCCGAAGCCGCCGGGGGCCAGGGCGACCACCCGGTCGCCCACCGCCAGGTCGCGCACGCCGGCGCCGAGTGCGACGATCTCGCCGACGCACTCCAGGCCGAGCGGTCCCGCCTCGCCCGGGTACATGCCGAGGACGTTGAGCACGTCGCGAAAGTTGAGCCCCGTCGCCCCGACCCGCAGTTCCACCTCGTGCGGGGCCGGCGACCGGCGCGGCACCGGGCGGAGCACCAGCCGGTCCAGCACGCCGGGGGTCGCCACCTCCAGCCGGAACGACTCGACGCTGGGCGGCACCAGCCGTCCGCCGTCGTCGCCCGCGCAGCGGGCCAGGCGGGCGACGTGGCGCGCCGCGCCGCGCAGGGCGACCTGGTCGTCGCGGCCGTCGGCGCGCAGCTCGGCGGCGAGGAGCGCCGCGTCGCCGCCGGTGTCGGCCGGGTCCAGGTCGATCCGGGTGCAGCGCAGGTCGGGGTGCTCCAGCGCGATCGCGCCGGCCATGCCCCACAGCGGGGCCTGCCCCAGCGCCAGCGGCCCGACGGGCTCGCCGACCGGCTGGGCGCCCCGGGTCACCAGGTACGTCCGGGGGGACAGGCTCCGCGTCGCCAGCGCCCGCACCATGTGCAGGGTGCTCTGCAGGACGGTCCGCTGGGCGTCCCGCAGGCTCGGCAGGTCCGCGTCGGGGTCGGCCGGCGTGTCCAGCGCCCACAGGTGCAGCACGCCCCGCCAGCCGCCGGCCGGGGCGGCGTCGAGCAGCCGGGCCAGGTCCTCCGGGCGCTGCGGGTCGACGCGGTACCCGTCCGGGTCGGTGCGCTCGAACGACGTACCGGGCCGGACGAACGTGCAGGAGTGTCCGTCGGCCGCCAGCAGCGAGGCGACCTGCCGGCCGAGCCCTTCGGCGTCCGCGAAGACGAGCCACGCGCCCGGCGCGCCGGGCGTCGCGGCCTCCGCGGCGGGCCCGGCGACGGGCCAGGTGATCTCGTAGCGCAGGTCGTCGGCGGCGGCGGTGGCCGGGCGGCGCAGCGCCGCCGGGTCGAGGTGCCGCAGCCGCGCGCCGCGCAGGTCCACGACCACCCGGCCGGAGGGCTCCACGACCAGGACGTCCCCCACGACGTCGGTCGTGGAGTCGCCGTCGGGCCGGGTCCGGGCGTACGCCCGCAGCTCCGGCTCGGCGGACGGGACGGCGCGCAGGCGGTCGACGCGGAACGGGACGTGGATCGCCAGCCCGCCGTCCGGCTGCGGCCGGGTCAGCCCCAGCAGTTGGAAGCAGGCGTCCAGCAGGCCGGGGTGCACCGGGTACGGCACGCTCGGGTCGAGCTGCCCGGGCACGCGGACGGCGCTGACCGCCACCCCGTCGCCGGTGCGGACCTCGTCCAGCCAGCGGAAGCCCGGCCCGAGGTCGAGGCCGGCGTCGGTGACGGCCCGGTAGAAGGCGTCCAGGTCGTCGAGTGACCGGTCGCAGCGCGATCCCAGCTCCGCCAGCTCCCACGCGGCCTCCTCCGGGGCGCCCTCCGGGTCCGGCCGTGCCGTGGCGTACTCGGTCCAGGCGGGGTCGTCGTAGGTGACGAGCCGCACGGACGCACCGTCCGATGCCAGGACCGTCTGCACCGGGCGCTCGCCCGACTCGGGCAGGGTCAGCGGCTGGGCGAAGAGCACGTCCCGCAGGCCGGGGCTCTGCGGACCGGCCTCGGTGGCGGCCGCGAGGAGCATCGCGAGGTGGTGGGCGCCGGGCACCACGACCTGGCCCCCGAGCCGGTGCTCGGCCAGGAGGGGGTAGGCCGCCACGCTCAGCGCGGCCTCGAAGACCGTGTCCCGCAGCGACGGCGTACGCAGCCGCTGCCCGAGCAGCGGGTGGTCGCCCGGCCGGCGGCGGCTGTGCGCGCCGGGTGCGGGCGCCGACCAGTAGCGCTGGCGTTGGAACGGGTACGTCGGCAGTGCGACCGCCCCCGCTGCTACCGGCCCGACGATCGCCGCCCAGTCCAGCTCCACACCCCGCACGAACAGGCCCGCGACCGCGGCAAGCATCTGCTGCCAGTCGTCCCGGCCCCGCCGCAACGACGGCAACCACACCCGCTCACCGTCGTCGTCCACACACTGCCGACCCGCCGCCAACAACACCGGATGCGGGCCGATCTCCTGCACCACCTGGCAGCCCGACTCGACCAGGGCCGCCATGCCCTCGGTGAACCGGACCGGGGACGTCACGTGCTCCACCCAGTAGCCGGCCGAACCAAAGCCCTCCCCCGCCAGGCCACCGGACACGTTCGACACCACAGTGCACTGCGCCGGCCGCACCTCAACCGTCTGCGCCACCCGACGGAACGCCGGCAGCATCGGCTCCATCAACGGCGAATGGAACGCGTGCGACACCCGCAACGACTTGCACTCCACGCCCGCATCAGTGAGTCGCTGGCGGATCTCCTCCACCGCCTCACCCGGACCGGCCACCACCGTCTCCACCGGGCTGTTCACCGCCGCGATCACGACCGGCGTGCCCTCCAGCAACGGACGCACCCGCTCGACCGGCGCGGACACCGCCGCCATCGCCCCACCCGCCGGCAACGCCTGCATCAACCGGCCACGAGCCGCCACCAGACGCAACCCGTCCTCCAGCGACAACACCCCCGCCACACACGCCGCCACCAACTCACCCACGCTGTGGCCCAACACCACATCCGGACGCACACCCCACCGCCGCCACAGACACGCCAGAGCCCACTCCACCGCGAACAACACCGGCTGCGTGAAACCGGTCTGCTCCAGCACCTTCCCGGCGTCGTCCGCGTCCGACGACGGGAACAGCACGTCCAGCAGCGGACGCTCCAACTCACCCGCCAACAGCTCCGCGCACCGGTCCAACTCGGACCGGAACACCGGCTCGGACTCGTACAACGCACGAGCCATTCCCACCCACTGCGAACCCTGACCCGTGAACAACCACCCCACCCGCGGACGCCCAGCAGCAGCCACGACACCATGCACCACGAGGCGGTGCTCCTCACCAGCCAACCAACCCCGCAGCCTCGCGACCGCCTCGGACGCATCCGACGCCACCACCGCAAGCCGGCACGCAAACTGCGACCGCGTCGCCGCCGCCGCCGCACACACCACCCCGAACCCGGGAGCCTCCGCCGACTCCAGCAACTCCACATACCGGCCCGCCAACACCCGCAACGCACCCACGTCACGCGCCGACAACACCAACACCTGCACCGGACGCTCCGACCCCACCACCGCCGGCACCGGCTCCGGCGCCTCACCCACGATCACGTGCGCGTTCGTCCCGCTCATCCCGAACGAGCTGAGACCGGCTACGCGGGGCTTGCCGCCGCGGGGCCAGGGCGTGGGCGCCGTGGGGACCTGGATCGGCAGGTCGTCCCAGGGGATGTGCGGGTTCGGCGTACGCAGGTGCAGGTGCGCCGGCACCTGCTCGTGCCGCAACGCCAGCACCAGCTTGATCAGGCCCGCCATACCGGCGGCGGCCTCCAGGTGCCCGATGTTCGTCTTGACCGAGCCGACCAGCACGGGCCGTTCGGAGGGCCGCCCCGCGCCGAGTACCGAGGAGAGCGCACGCACCTCGATCGGGTCACCGAGGGCGGTGCCGGTGCCGTGCGCCTCGACGTAGTCCACCTCGCCCGGCTCGACACCCGCGTCCGCCAGCGCCGACCGGATCAACTCCTGCTGCGCCAGCCCGTTCGGCACGGTCAGCCCGCCGCTCGGCCCGTCGTGGTTGACCGCCGAGCCCCGCACCACCGCGAGCACCCGGTCACCGTCGCGCTGGGCGTCCGACAGCCGCTTCAACACGACCACGCCGCAGCCCTCGCCGCGGCCGTAACCGTCGGCGGACGCGTCGAACGTCTTGCACCGGCCGTCCACGGCCAGGGCCCGCATCTTCGACAGCGTGATGAACGCGTCGGGCGCCAGCATGGCGTTGACGCCGCCGACCAGGGCGAGGTTGCACTCGCCCGCGCGCAGGCTCCGGCTGGCGAGGTGCAGCGCGACCAGGGACGAGGAGCAGGCGGTGGTGACCGCCATGCTCGGGCCCTGAAGGCCCAGCAGGTACGACAGCCGCCCGGCCGGGAAGCTCAGGTCGTTGCCGGTGCCGGCGTAGAGGTCGAGCTGGCCGGGGTCTCCCGCGGCCGTCTGCAACTGGAGGTAGTCGTTGGTCATGATGCCGACGAAGACGCCGGTCGGGGTGCGGTGCAGCCGCTCGGGCACCTGCCCGGCGTGCTCCAGCGCCTCCCAGGAGACCTCCAGCAGCATCCGCTGCTGCGGGTCGAGGCTGGCGGCCTCCCGGGGGGCGATGCCGAAGAAGGCCGGGTCGAACTGGTCGATGCCGTCGACGAAGTGCCCCCGGCGGGTGTACATCTTCCCGGGCCGGTCCGGGTCCGGGTCGTGGAAGTCCGCCAGGTCCCAGCGCTCGCGCGGCACCTCGCCCGACGCGTCCACGCCGTCGTGCAGCACCCGCCAGAAGGAGGCCAGGTCGTCGCCGCCGCCCGGGAAGCGGCAGCTCGCCCCGATGATCGCGATCGGCTCGTGCTGGGCGCGCCGTGCCTCGTCCAGCTCGGCTTCCAGCTCCTCGATGGCGACGAGTGCGCGCAGGAGCGCCGGCTGCTGGTCTCCGCGCGTCGAGTCTTCGGTCATTTCCTTCTCCGCTGAGCGAGGGATGCGAGCTTCTGCGCCAACAGGTCCTCCAGGTCGTCCTCGGAGAGGTCCTGAGGCGTTCGGCGGTGTCCGTTCTGGTGGGCGGGGCTTCCGGTTCCTCCGCCACGCTCGTGTCCAGGGCGAGGACGTCCTGCGCCAGGTAGTCCGTGAGCGACTCGACCGTCGGGTACTCGAAGACCACGGTCGACGGGAGGGGGTGCCCGAGCTGGCTCTGCAGGACGTTCTTCAGTTCGATCGCCATCAACGAGTCCAGGCCGATCTCGAAGAGCTTCTGCAGGGGCTCCAGGTGGTGCGTCGCCGGCAGGCCCAGCACCGCGAGCACCTGCCCGCGTACGTGGTCGAGCAGCAACTCGCGGCGGGCCTGCGGCGGGGCCGCGCGGAGCCGTTCGGCCAGCCCGGGGCCCTCGGTCGACGGGGCGGCCTGCTGCTCCCCGGTACGCAGGTTCCGGGCCAGTTCCCGCAGCAGCGCCGGCTCCCCGCCGGGGGCGTAGCGACGCAGGTACGCGGACCAGGTGACCGGCAGGACGCCGATCTGGGCCGGGTCGATGCGCAGGATCTGGTCCAGCGCGTCGACGCCCTGCTCCGGGGTGATCCCCCCGATGCCCTGGGCCGCCCACCGTCCCTCGCTCTGCCCCGCCCGGGCGGCCATGCCGGCCTCGGTCCACGGACCCCAGTTGACGCTGACCGCCGGCAGGCCCTGGGACCTGCGGTGGTGGGCGAGCCCGTCCAGGAAGGCGTTGGCGGCGGCGTAGTTGGCCTGGCCGGTGGAGCCGAACAGCGACGCCGCCGACGAGAAGAGGACGAAGAAGTCCAGCGGCAGGTCGCGGGTCAGCCGGTGCAGGTTCCACCCGCCGGCCACCTTGGGGGCCAGCACCCGGGCGAAGTCCGGCCAGGGCTGCTGGAGCAGCACGCCGTCGTGCAGCACGCCGGCGGCGTGGACCACGCCGCGCAGCGGTCGCGAGTCGGGGATCTCAGCGATCAGGCGTTCGAGGTCGTCGGCCCGCGCGACGTCCGCCCGGGCGGCGGTGACCTCGGCCCCGGAGCGGCGCAGGTCGTCGAGCGCGGCGGCGGCCTCGCCCGTCGGCGCGCGCCGCCCGAGGAGGACCAGGTGCCGGGCGCCGCGCCCGATCAGCCAGCGCGCGACCGTCAGGCCGAGCGCCCCCAGGCCGCCGGTGATCAGGTACGTCCCGTCGCCGTCGACGGTCACCCCCGCGCCGGTGGGCAGCGGGGCCTGCCGGGGGACGAGCCGGGCGACGGTACGCCGTCCACCGCGCACCGCGACCCGCTCCCCGGCCGGGGGCGCGAGGAGTTCGTCCGCGAGCGCGGAAGCGGCGTCCGGGTCACCGGCCTCCGGGTCGAGGTCGACCTGTCCACCCCACAGCTCCGGGTGCTCCAGTTCGATCACGTTGCCCAGGCCCCACAGCGGCGTCTGGGCGACGGCGACCGGCGCCTGCGGGCCGGGCGCACACGCCCCCCGGGTGACCAGGTGCAGCCTCGGCGTGGCGACCCCTTCCAGGCCCGCCAGGCCCCGGACGAGGTGCAGCGCTCCGCGGAGCAGCTGCGCCTGCGCGGCGTCGAGGTCGGACAGGTCCGGCTCGGACCCGGCCGCGGTCAGGCCCCACAGCAGGACGGCGCCGCGGAGCGGGACGTCCGAACCGGCGGCGACGGCGCTGAGCAGCTCGGCGACCTGCGCCGGCTCCGCCGGGTCGAGCTGCCAGGTCCGGTCGTCCAGGGGCGCCAGGGACGGGCCGGGGTGGGCGACGACCACCTCGTGTCCACGGGTGCGCAACTGGTCGGCCAGCATCGCCCCGAGGCCCGCCCGGTCGGCGCAGACGAGCCACCGTCCGGGAGCCTCGGCCACGGGCGCCGGCAGCGGCTGGGGCTGCCAGACCACCTCGTGGAGCAGGCCCGGGGTGCGGGACTGGCCGGCGCGGAGCAGCGCGGACCGTTCGGCGCGCTTGAGGCGCAGGCCCTGGCACTCGGCCACGACGCGGCCGTCGTCGTCGATCAGCCACACGTCGGCCGTCAACGTCTCGTCGGCGGCGTGGGTGCCGGGCCGCAGCCGGGCGTGGCCCCAGATTCGTCCGCCGGTGGCCCCGTACAGGCGGAACCGGTCCAGGCCGAGCGGCACGTACACGGTGAACTGGCGATCGGTGGCCGGCAGCGCCGCGCCGACAATCTGGAAGCTGGCGTCGATCAGGCCGGGGTGGAGCGCGTACCGCTCCTGCCGGTCGGTGTCCTCCGCCGCCCGCATCTGGCAGAGCGCCTCGCCGTCGCACCGCCAGATCCGGCTCTGCCAGCGGAATCCGGACTCCAGTTCGAGGCCGTGCCGCCAGCCCGTCTCGTAGAACCAGTCGACGTGGTCGGGGTCGGGTACGCAGCGCTCCTGGATCGCCGCGGGCGTCTCGTGCCGATCCGGGTCGCCGGCGTCGACGCACAGGGCACCGGTCGCGTGTGTCGTCCATGCCTGCTCGTCGGCGTCGCGGCTCACCAGGTGGACGGGCGGCTCCTGGCCGTCGGACTCCCCGAGGACCACCTGCACTACCCGGGCCTGCCGCTCGCCGAGCAGCATCGGTTGCGGGAAGACGACGTCCGTGAGCGCCGGCGACGCGGCCCGCGTCTCGGCTGCCGCGGCCAGCATCGCCAGGTGGTGCGCGCCGGGCACCACGATCTGGTCGTAGATGCGGTGCTCGGTCAGGAGCGGGTGAGTCTCGGGGTGCAGCACCGTCTCGAACACGGTGCCGGTGAGCGCGGGTGAGGAGAGGGTCCGACCGAGCAGCGGGTGCCCGTCCTCGTGCGCCGGGAGGGCCAGGGTCTGCCGCGAGGCTGCCGGCGACCAGTAGCGCTGGCGTTGGAACGGGTACGTCGGCAGGCCGACCGCCCCGGCCGCCATCGGCCCGACGATCGCCGCCCAGTCCAGCTCCACACCCCGCACGAACAGGCCCGCGACCGCGGCGAGGATCTGCTGCCAGTCGTCCCGGCCCCGCCGCAACGACGGCAACCACACCCGCTCACCATCGTCGTCCACACACTGCCGACCCGCCGCCAACAACACCGGATGCGGACCGACCTCCTGCACCACCGAACACCCGGTCTCCAGAAAGGCGGCAATGCCTTCGGCGAACCGGACCGGGGACGTCACGTGCTCTGCCCAGTACTCGGCCGACCCGAAGCTTTCACCCGCCAGGCCACCCGTCACGTTCGACACCACCGCACACTGCGCCGGACGGACGTCGACGGCCTGCGCCACTTCGCGGAACGCCGGCAGCATCGGCTCCATCAACGGCGAATGGAACGCGTGCGACACCCGCAACGCCTTGCACTCCACCCCCGCCCCGGACAGCCGCTCGCAGAGCTGCTCGACCGCCTCACCCGGACCGGCGACCACCGTCTCCACCGGCGAATTCACCGCCGCCACCACGACCGGCGTGCCCTCCAGCAACGGACGCACCCGCTCGACCGGCGCGGACACCGCCGCCATCGCCCCACCCGCCGGCAACGCCTGCATCAACCGGCCACGAGCCGCCACCACACGCAACCCGTCCTCCAGCGACACCACCCCCGCCACACACGCCGCCACCAACTCACCCACGCTGTGGCCCAACACGACGTCCGGACGCACACCCCAGTGCCGCCACAGACATGCGAGAGTCCACTCCACCGCGAACAACACCGGCTGCGTAAACCCGGTCTGCTCCAGCACCTTCCCCGCCACGTCCGCATCCGCATCCGACGACGGGAACAACACCTCCAACAGCGGCCGCTCCAACTCACCCGCCAACAACTCCGCACACCGGTCCAACTCGGACCGGAACACCGGCTCGGACTCGTACAGCGACCGGGCCATCCCCACCCACTGCGAACCCTGACCCGTGAACAACCACCCGACACGCGGACGCCGACCAACGGCCACCACGCCCTCAACCACCAGACGGTGCTGCTCACCGGCCAGCCAGCCCCGCAACCGCGCAACCGCCTCGGACGCATCCGACGCCACCACCGCCAGCCGACACGCAAAGTGCGACCGCGTCGCCGCCGCCGCGGCGCACACCACCGTGAACCCGGGAGCCTCCGCCGACTCCAGCAACTCCACATACCGGCCCGCCAACACCCGCAACGCACCCACGTCACGCGCCGACAACACCAACACGTGAGCGGGACGGCCCGACTCCTCGACGCCGTTCGCGACGGCTGCGTCGGGGGCCTCCGCCAGGACGAGGTGAGCGTTCGTGCCGCTCATCCCGAACGAGCTCACGCCCGCGATCCGGGGGCGCTCGCCACGCGGCCACGGCGTGGTCCCGGCGGCGACCTGGACGGGCAGGTCGTCCCACTTGATGTGCGGGTTCGGCGTCCGCAGGTGCAGGTGCGCCGGCACCTGCCCGTGCCGCAACGCCAGCACCGTCTTGATCAGACCGGCCACCCCGGCCGCGGCCTCCAGGTGCCCGATGTTCGTCTTGACCGAACCCAGCAGCAGGGGGCGGTCCGCAGCGCGCCCCCGTCCCAGCGCGGCGGCCAGGGCGTCGACCTCGATCGGGTCGCCGAGGGGCGTGCCCGTGCCGTGCGCCTCGACGTAGTCCACCTCACCCGGCTCGACACCCGCATCCACCAACGCCGACCGGATCAACTCCTGCTGCGCCAAACCATTCGGCACCGTCAGGCCACTACTCGGCCCGTCGTGGTTCACCGCCGAGCCCCGCACCACCGCCAACACCCGGTCACCGTCACGCCGCGCGTCCGACAGCCGCTTCAACACCACCACACCGCAGCCCTCACCACGGCCGTAACCATCCGCCGACGCGTCGAACGTCTTGCACCGACCGTCCGGCGACAACGCCCGGGTGCGGGACAGGTAGATGCTTCCCTGGGGGGTCAGCATCAGGTGGACGCCGCCGGCCAGCGCGAGGTCCGATTCTCCGGAACGCAGGCTGCGGCAGGCCAGGTGTACGGCGACCAGCGACGACGAGCAGGCCGTGTCCACGGCCATGCTCGGCCCCTGGAGCCCGAGCAGGTACGACAGCCGCCCGGCGGCCACGCTGAAGGCGTTGCCCGTGCCGGTGTACGCGTCCATGCTCGCCGGGTCGGCGGAGCGCAGCATCAGTGAGTAGTCGTCGGTGCCGATGCCGACGAAGACGCCGGTGCGGCTGCCGGCCAACCGCGCCGGCACCTGCCCCGCATCCTCCAACGCCTCCCAGGCCACCTCCAACAACAACCGCTGCTGCGGATCCAAACTCACCGCCTCACGCGGCGACACACCAAAGAACCCCGCATCAAACCCATCCACACCACTTACAAAATGACCAGCCCGCGAATACATCCGCCCCGCCACCTCAGGATCCGGCGCGACGCGACCCCGCCGACCCCCCGGAAGCCGCCGGCCACGCCCGACGACAGCCCAGCCGGATATCACACACGCCGACGCCTGCCAGACCAGACAGGAGCTGCGAATCTCTCCCCCACCCGGCTCGGGTGATCCACTCCATGTCGCCGACATTGTGGAGTCGACCCGAGATCTTGGTGAAAATCGGCCCCTCCAGGGGCCATTTCGCACCAAGATTGCGGGAAGCCAAAGCGTGGATGCGCCCATGTCGCCGCCATGGAGTTGATCACCGGGCAGCCGACGTGCGGCACTCGCGCACGGACACCATGGGGCCGCCGCCGCACACCCGGGAACGGGCCGCCGAGATACATCGGAACGGGCACCGCCGAAACGGACGCCACACACAACGGGCGCCGCGGTACAGCCGGACCGCGCACCGCCGCACCGCCGAAACGGACCCCACACAACGGGCGCCGCGGTACAGCCGGACCGCGCACCGCCGCACCGCCGAAACGGACCCCACACAACGGGCGCCGCGGTGCAACCGGGCACCGCCGGACAGCCGAGACGGGCGCCACACAGCCGGGAACGGTCGCCGCGATCGACGGTGCGCCGCGTCGGGCACGACGGCGCACCGACGTGCGGGTGCCCCGACGGCGACGCGGCGACCGGGCGCGCTCCGCCGCGGCGCCGCCCCCGGCAGCGACCGGCGCCAGCCCCACCGGCGGCTCGCCGCCTGCCAGGCAAATGACGATCGACTATGCATCTACCGTCCCGACATGGTTCACCATATGAAGGCCAGCGCATTGCCAGACGCCAAACGTTGACACCCGGTAGCCGCTGTGGCAGGTTGACGAATGGCGCGGGGAAAAGCCGCTCGGAAGGTTTTTTCAACGGCTTGCGTCGTTTCCGGAGCGCGGCACTCCGGGCCTCTTCCGACCCGCATCAGGGATTTCCGCCGGTCGTCGTCAGCATTTACCGATGATCCTGGCACCGAGTGGAAGGGAGACGCTCATGCGTTACATCCACTGACACGTCGCGTCGCCGCGGCCGTCTGGGCGGGTCCGGACGGCCGCGGTGTCACCTGCCTGCAAACAAGCCCACCACCTCGGAAGGGACGCGCCCTGTGGCGGACGAGACCACCGCGGCGGTACGCGACGCGAGCTACGATCCGCTGGCCCCGCCCGTGATCGCCGACCCGTACCCGCACTATCGGAAACTCCGGGAGACGAATAAGGTCCACTGGCACGAGGTGCTGGATTCCTGGGTGGTCACGGGGTATGCGGAGTGCCGGCAGGTGCTCGGTGACACCACCGACTTCGGCTCCGACTTCCGCCGCGTCGGTGTCGATATCCCGGACACCCAGCTGAGCGTGCAGTCACTCGATCCGCCCGAGCACGGCGCCATTCGGCACCTGCTCGTTTCGGCGTTGCACGAGCAGCCGCTGGAGGCCGTACGACAGCGGGCCGCGGCGAGCGCCGCGGACCAACTCGCCGAGCTGGCGGGGCAGGTGGGGCCGGTCGACCTGGTGCGCCGCTTCGCGCGCCCGGTGGCGCTGCGCACGATCACCGCCTTCCTGGGCGTGCCGCCGCCCGACGGCGAACAGTTCGAGCAGTGGTCCAACGCGATCGTGCGGAGCATGGACGCCGGCCTCGATCCCGCCCGGGCCGAGCCCGGCAACCACGCGCGGGCGGAGCTGAGCCGGCTCGTCGCCGGGTGGCTGGCCGACGCCGACGAACGGGGCTTCCTCGGGGCGGCCCGGCGGGCCGCGCGCACGGAGGACGTACCGGTGGCGGTGCTGGCCAACTCGCTGCGGGCGGTGCTGCACGCCGGCTACGAGTCGGTCAGCCGGCTGCTGAGCGGCGTCCTCGCCCGGCTCGTCCGGCACCCGGGGCTGCTGGCCGCTTCCGCGACCCCGCACGCCACCGAGGCCCTGCTCGACGAGCTGCTCCGGCTCGACGGCCCGGTGCAGGCCGACGCACGGGTGTGCGTCGACGACAGCACGGTCGGCGGCCAGCCGATCCGGCGGGGCGACGTGCTGGTGCTCTTTCTCGCCGCGGCCAACCGGGACCCGGCGGTCTTCCCCGATCCCGACGTCGTGCGCCTCGACCGGCGCCGGGGCCTGCACCTGGCCTTCGGGCGGGGCGCGCACGCCTGCCTCGGCGCCGGACTGGCGTCACTCCAGCTGCGCGAGGTGCTGGCGGCGCTGCGCGCCGGCGGCCTGCGATTCACGCCGGCCGGCCCGGCCGCGTACGAGCCCACGGCCACCCTGCGGGGCCTGGCCGAGCTTCCCGTCTCGGTGCGCCGGGCTGACCAGCCGGGCTGACCAGCCGGGCTGACCAGCCGGGCTGACCGGACCAGGCGGCCTCGACGGCAGCCGCCCCGTCGACGCGTACCCCGAATCCCACCGACGACCGGAGGTGTCGTGCGTAGCTTGACCGCGTTCCACAAGAGACTGGCCGGGCTGGTCGGCGTGCTGCTGCTGGCCGGGGCCGCCCTGCCGCCCGGCGGCGCCGCCCGGGCCGCGCCCGGCACCGCCGGGTCCGAGGCTGCGCGGCCCGGCGTCGCCGCGCCCCTGGCCGACCGGCTGGCGGCGGCCGTCACGGGCGCCGACGTCTACGCCCACGCGGCGGCCCTGCAGCTCATCGCCGACGCCAGCGGCGGCAACCGGGCCTACAACCGCGTCGGGTTCACCCGCTCGGCGGAGTACGTCAGCACGCTGCTGCGGGCGGCCGGGTACCGGGTCGTGGAGCAGCCCGTCCCCTACACCGACTTCGACGTCACCACCGAGCGGCTGCGGGTCGACGGGGCCGCCGTCACGGACGTGCCGGTGCTGATGACCCGGTTCACCCCGTCGACCCCGGCCGACGGCATCGAGGCGCCCGTGGTGGCGCCGATCGCCGGACGTACCGGGTGCGACCCGGCCGACTACGACGGCGTCGGCGCCGCCGGGGCGGTCGTGGTGGTCGCGCGGGCGGCCTGCGGCTACACGCGGCAGCAGCAGGTGGCCGCCGGCGTCGGGGCGCGCGCCGTGCTGCTGTACTACGTCACCCCGTCGCCGGAGAACAGCTACCGGTTCCACGCCTTCGTCCCGGAGGCGTTCACGATCCCGGTCGCCTCGGTGTCGCAGCGCGACGGCGAGGAGTTGGCGCGGGCGTCGCGCGCCGGCGGCGTACGCGCGCACCTGACGCTGCGGGCCAGCAACGTCGAGCGGACCACGGTGAACCTGATCGCCGAGACCGCCGGCGGCGACCCGGACAACGTGGTGCTGCTCGGCGCGCACCTGGACAGCGTCACGGAGGCGCCCGGCATCAACGACAACGGCGCGATGGCCGCCACCGTGCTCCAGGTGGCCCTGGCGCTGGCCGGACGCCAGCACGCGGTGGCCAACAAGGTGCGGTTCGTGTGGTGGGGCGCGGAGGAGATGGTCAACGTCGGCTCCGGGCACTACGTGTCCACCCTGTCCGCCGACGAGCGGCGGCGCGTCGCGGCCGTGCTCAACGGGGAGCTGATCGCCTCCCCCAACTACGGGCGCTTCGTCTGGGACCGGGGCACCGGCGGCGGGCATGTGATCGCCGGCCTCTTCGCCGGGTACTTCGACCGTCGGGGGCTGCCGTACGAGCGGACCAGCCCCGATTCCGTCGGGTCCGACCACCTGGCGTTCGAGGCCGTGGGCATCCCCACCGGCGGGATCGACGGCGGCAACCTGGGGGTCAAGACGCCGGCCCAGCAGGCCCTGTTCGGCGGCCAGGCGGGGCAGATGTTCGACCACTGCTACCACCAGCCCTGCGACCGGCTCGACAGCCTCAACCGGCAGGCCCTCGACACCAACGTCCCCGCCGTGGCCTGGGTGCTCGGGCGGTTGGCCGAGGACGTGACGGACGTCCGGGCGGCCGGGTCGGCGCCGGCGCCGACCCGGCCGGGCGACGGCCCGGCGTAGCGGCCGTTCCGGTCCCGGGGCCACCGCCGTAGCGGCGGCGGCCCCGGGCCGGCCCTAGGCGATCTCGATGAAGTCGAGCTCGGCCCAGCGGTCGCGGTGGGTGAGCCGCAGGGTGTTCCACCCGGCGTTCAGGGTGACGTCGGCGCGCACCTGCCGCCAGGTCTCCCACCCCGTGTTGGGGTAGCCGACGACCTGGGCGGCGCCGCCGTTGACGGTCAGCGTGTGGGTGGCGTCGCCGTAGCCGGCGGCGTAGGCGATGTGGGCGGTGTAGCCGCCGGCGCGCGGGGCGTACACGGTGACGTCGACCCAGCTGTCGGCGTAGTCGATGTACGCCACGACCTGGCCCTGCGAGGCGGTCGCGGTGTTGCGCACGGCGCAGTGGTTGAGCACTCCGCGCTCGGTCTCGTAGCGCACCCGGCTGCCCCGCACGACAGGGTACTCGCCGGCCCAGCCGAGCGCCGCCACGTACATCCCCCGGGCGCTGTAGTTGTTGATCCAGCCGTGGAAGACGAGGTGGTCGCCGCCGGCCTCCCGCACGACGTCCGCGCCGCCCGGGCCCCGCACGGCGCCGTCCACGCTCGCGGTGGTCAACAGCGACCGGTACGCCTTCGCGTACGGCCCCGTGAGCGAGGTCGACGTCGCGTAGCTGGTCTGGTACCCGTCGCCGCCGTAGCCGCCGAGCGAGTAGAAGAGCACGTAGCGGGTCCCGACCTTGGTCAGCACGGGCGCCTCGATGACGCCGGCCTCCTCGGGGCGGTCGTTGCGCAGCAGCTCGACGCGGGCGCCCTGCAGCGTCACGCCGTCGGCGGCGACCTGCTGGAGCCAGAGGCTCGTCGGCTGGCCGATGGCGTTGCCGTCGTCCTTGTAGAGCAGGTACCGCAGCCCGGTGCCGTCGACGAAGCTGGAGGCGTCGATGTCGCCGCCCTCGCCGCCGTTGCAGACCAGCGGGCCGGTGCCGACGGGGGCGAACGGGCCGAGCGGCGAGCTGGCCAGGGCCGCGCCGATGCACTGCCGGCCGACGGTGCGGCTGCGGGCGGTGTAGTAGAGCAGGAACCTGCCGTCGGCGCGCTGGGACACGTCGGGGGCCCAGGTGCGGCCGCCGCTCGCCCAGGCGCCGAGGGTCGGCAGGGCGTCGGGCCGCCGGGTCCACGGGCCGGTCAGCGAGGTGGCCGTGGCGACCGGCACGTTGCCGTTGCCGTTGTTGGTCGAGTAGGCGTAGTAGGTGCCGCCGACCTTGATCACGTCCGGGTCGGGGAAGTCGCTGCCGATGACGAGCGCGGCGGGCGTGGTCGCGGCGGAGGCCGGCTGGGCGGCGATGACGAAGGGGCTGGCCGCGAGCGCGGCGACCAGGCAGGCGAGGACTCTGCGCATGACCGAGCATAACCACGGCCATCGATGCATTGCGCGGGATCAGACCTGTCCGGCGTAGAAGCCGTACCGGGCCAGCGGCTCGACGATCTGCTGCTCCTCGTACGACAGGTGGGACAGCAGGGTGTCGGTGAGCAGGTCGACCGCCTCCTGGAGCGTGGTGAAGTCGCCCGGGGTACGGAGCAGGTCGACCAACGCCCGGTCCACGCCCTCCACCACGTCGTGGATGACCACGTGCTCCTCTTCGAGCCGGTCGAGCACGGGGCCCAGTCCCGGGTCGGCGCGCCGCAGGTGGGGGAAGATCGAGTTGTCCTCCAGCCCGTGGTGCTGGGTCACCACGGTGCAGTACGCGGCGCAGTACGCCCCCAGCGTCCAGTTGTTCTGCCGCATCGTCATCCGGTTGAGCGCCGCCCGGGCGTCCCCGGCCGAGACGACGCCCCGCCGGACCTGGTCGAGCAGGTCCCGCACCTGGCCCAGTTCCTGGCGCAGGTGGTCGTGCACGTCGACGAGGTGCGCGCCGACGGCCTGCGCGTGCGGGGTGTAGACGTGCCCCGGGGGCGGGGCGACCGGGCGGGTGGACTCGTCCCAGAGCCGCCGGTCGCTGAGCCGTACGCCCGGATCGGGGGTGGGCCGGACGGCGAGCGCGGTGGACCCGCCGGCCGCCACCGCCTCGCGCTGCTCCTCGACGGCCGCCGCCCGCGTGCCTGGCTCGCGGCGTTCGGCGGCGACCAGCTCCCGTACGGCGGGCGCCACCTCCTGGGCGAACAGCTGGATCGAGGTCGGATCGTCGGCACCGAGGACGAACCCGGAGATGCCGTGGTCGAGGGCGAGCCCGGCCAACTCCTCCACCCACTGCTGCGGCGGGCCGGTCAGCAGGCCCGAGCCGGACGGGCTGAACTGCCCGAAGACGTTCAGCAGCCGCCGCACCGCCCGGGGGTCCCGCCCGGCCGCCTCGGCGCCCTCGTCGACGACCGCGTTGAGCCGCGGCAGGTCCGTCGGCCCGTTCGGCAGGTACGACAGCGACGGCAGCCAGCCGTCCGCCGCCCGGCCGACCAGCCGCAGCATCCGCGGCTTGTACGCCCCCACCCAGATCCCCACGTCGTGGGCCGGCGCGGGTCCGCGCTTGGCGCCGACCACCCGGTAGTGCGCCCCGTCGACCCGGACCCCGCCACGCCGGTCGGCCGCCCACACCTCGCGGACGACCCGGATCGCCTCGTCCAGGGCCTCGACCGACTGCCCCGGGGTGAGCCGGCGGCCCCCGACGGCCTCGATCCCCTCCCAGAAGGCGCCCGCGCCGAGCCCCAGCTCCACTCGGCCGCCGGTGAGCAGGTCCAGGCTGGCGACGCTGCGGGCGAGCACCACCGGCTGGCGCAGCGGCAGGTTCAGCACGTTGCCGGCCAGCCGGATCCGGCTGGTCGCCGCCGCCAGGTACGACATCAGCGTCCACGTGTCGAGGAACTTCGGCTGGTAGGGGTGGTCCTGGAAGGTGGCGAGGTCGAGGCCGACCTGTTCGCAGAGCTTCGCCCGGGCGACCACCTGCTCCGGATGCTGGGCGTCGGGGGTGAGGAAGCCGCCGAAGATCAGCTCGTGCCCGTAGTCGGTCATCGCCGCTGCGCCACCTCGCCCCTCGTCCCGCGTCGCGCCGCCGGTTTGGGCCGCGCCGCCGGCCCGGCCAGGCCCGCGACCAGCCGGTACGACCGGATCACCGTAGCCCGCCCCGCGACGAGGTGCTCACCGGACGGGTCTGACGATCAGCGCAGGACCAGAAGGTCCAGCACATCGATCACGGGCCCGGTGTCGACACGAGCGGCCTCGTGCAGTCGCTCGACTCCGGCGGCGTACTCGTCGTCGGTGATCAACTGAAGCGGAGTGTGCGCCTCCCGCCGCAGAGCGGTGGCCGCCTCCCGTAGCGAAGCGGCGGTGATCTGCGGGACCTCCTCGATCGCCGCCGTGGCGAATCCGGCGTCGGCGAAGGCGGATTCGACGTCGGCGATGCCGGGGTAGGTGTCGAGCACCCGAACGGCTTCCGGAAAGTAGCGGAACAGGGTGATCGCCTGGTGCCGGCCGGCGAACGCCGACCGGATGAGCACGGGGGCGCCGGGGCGCAGGACCCGGCGCAGTTCGTGCGCCGCGGCGGTCAGGTCGGGAACATGGTGGATGACGGTGGAGAGCCACGCGCCGTCGACGCTGTCCTCGTTCAACGGGATGCGCGCGGCGTCGCCGGCGAGGATGGGCTCGAACACGGAGCGGGCGCACATCGCCGCCGACGGCTCGACGGCGACGACGCCGGGAAACCAGGTGGTGAAGTTCCGCGCCCAGCTTCCCGTGCCGGCGCCCAGATCGAGCAGTCGCATGCCCGGCAGCGGGGCGAGGTGCCGGGTCGCGGCGGCCCGCCACGAGGCGAGCCCGTCCTCGGCGAGGTGGCGGGTCGCCTCGAACGCCGCCGCGTCTGCGTGGTCGTACGCGATGCGCGCCATGCGACGAGCCAACAGCCCCGGGTGGCCGAGGGCAAGGAGAGCATGGCGAGATTCACAGTCGCTGATTTCCGCGGCTGGCGCATCAGGTCGACCCGTACGTCGGCCTGACCGACACGGACTTCTCAGCGGTCCGGCGGTGGCTCGGGCAAGGTGAGGAAAACTATTGATCACGGGCACTCCCATGCTCTCGGCGGGGGCTGTTTTCGGCGAAACCGGGCAGAACCCGGCACGGCCGGGGCTACCGTCTCCGAGTGGACGCCCAGACGAAAGCGATCCAGGCGCTCAGGACCGATCCGGAGCTGTCCGCGCTCCGCCGTTCACTCGACTCCTACTACGGGCACCCCGAGCGCGACACCGCCATGGACGCGCTGTACGCGCAGTTCGTCCACGCCGGTGACCTCGTCCTCGACGTCGGGGCACACGTGGGCGACCGGGTCGGCAGCTTCCGCCGCCTCGGTGCCCGCGTCGTGGCCGTGGAGCCTCAGCCGCTGTGCGTACGCGCCCTCCGCGCCCTGTACGGCGGCGACGACGACCGGGTCACGGTCGTGGAGGCGGCGTGCGGTGCCCGCTGCGGCGGCGTCGAGCTGTACGTCAACTCCGCCAACCCCACGGTGTCCAGCGCCTCCTCCCAGTTCGTCCAGGCGGCGGACGGTGCGGACGGGTGGGAGGGCGAGGTGTGGGACTCGACGCTCACCGTACGGTCCGTCACCCTCGACAGGCTCATCGCCGAGCACGGCGAGCCGGCCTTCGTCAAGATCGACGTCGAGGGTTTCGAGGACGCGGTGCTGGCGGGGCTGAGCCGCGCCCTGCCCGCGCTGTCCTTCGAGTTCACCACGATCGAGCGCCCGCTCGCGCGACGCTGCCTCGACCGGCTCGCGGCGCTGGGCTTCCACGGCTTCAACATGGCGCTGGGTGACGACATGGCCCTGACCTTTCCCGGGTGGCTGTCGGCGGAGGCGATCGCGGCGCACCTGGACGCGCTGCCGCACGCCGCCAACTCCGGCGACGTGTACTGCGTGTCCTGACCGGCCGGGAAGTCGCCTGGATGCGGTGGGTCTCCGGAGTGCTCGGACTGGCCGTCCTGGTCGTCACGGTGGGCAGCGTCCTGCGCAACCTGGTGGTCCCGCGCGGCCTGGGTTCGTTGCTGGTACGGGTGCTGTGGCGGTCGGCGCGCCGGCTGCTGCGCGGCGCGGCGGCGCCCTTCCGCAGCTACGACGCACGGGACCGGCTCCTCGTCTGGCTGCCGCCGATCGTGCTGCTCGCGATGCTGTGGTCCTGGCTGGCCGGGCTGCTGATCGCGTACGCGCTGCTCATGCACTCCGCCTCCGGGCTGTCGTGGCCCGACTCGTTCCGGGAGGCCGGGTCCAGCCTGTTCACCCTCGGGTTCGCCTCCGGCACCCGCAGCCGGCTCACCCCGCTGGACTTCGCGGCCGCCGCGAGCGGGCCGCTGGTCATCGCGCTGCAGATCGCCTACCTGCCGACGTTGTACGGCGCGTACAACCGGCGGGAGCTGGAGGTCACGCTGTTGCAGTCCCGCGTCTCCCTGCCCGCGTGGGGGCCGGAGCTGCTGGCCCGCCAGGCCCTCGTCGGCACGGTGGACGAGCTGCGCGGGCTGTACGAGGACTGGGAACGGCTGGCCGCCGACATCGGCGAGACCCACACCAACTACCCCGTACTGCTGTCCTTCCGCTCGCCGCGCCCCTACCGCAGCTGGGTGATCGCCCTGACCGCGGTGATGGACGCCGCCGCCATGCACATCTCCCTGGCCCCGTCGGCGGCGCCGGTCCCCGCCGCGCGGCTGATGCTGCGCTCGGGCTTCACCGCGCTGCGCGACATCGCCCGGCTCATCCGCGTCCCGTTCGACCCCGACCCCCGCCCGGACGGCCCGCTCCAGCTCACGTTCGAGGAGTACGCGGAGGCGGTGGCGCACGTGCAGCGGGCCGGCTTCGTGCTGGAACGCTCGGCCGAGGAGTCCTGGCCGGACTTCCGCGGCTGGCGGGTCAACTACGAGAGCATCGCGTACGAGTTGGCCCGCAGCCTGGACGCGGTGCCGGCGCTGTGGAGCGGCGGCCGGGACTTCCCCGGCGGGCCGGTCGCGCCCCGCCGGCCGACGGACCGCCGGCCGGGGCACCCGCGCGGCGACCGGCCCTGACCCGACGGCCGGTCACACCGCCGGCCGGACGGGGTCGCGTGGCACGGAAAACACCTCGCAGGCGGGGTTGGCGGGCCGCACCGCGTGGGTAGGTACGACCAGCGTGACGAGGACGTACCGCTTGACGGTCGCGGCCCTGGCCGTGCTGGGGCTCTGGGCGGGGCTGGCGTACCAGGCGACGCGACCGGAGGACGCGTCCGGCTACCTGCGCACCGCGCTGCAGGTGGCCGCCTCGGCGCACGACGCCGCGGCCACCGGCGCGCTGGTCGGCCGCCAGCAGCTGCGTGGCCGCCTCTTCGACCCCGTCGCGGCCACCGCCTACGACGACGCCGTACGGGCCGTGGCCGGCGCGCAGAAGAAACTCGGGAGCGCGCTCGCCCCCGACGGCGCCTCGGCCGCGCTGCGCGACCGGCTCGCCCCGCTGGTGCACGCCACCGCCCGCGAGTTGTCCCGGGCCGCGACCGCCGCCGACGAGCGGACCCTCCGCGACGCCGTCGCCGCCCTCGACGACACCGCCCGCCGGCTGGACGACCTCATCGAGGACAACCGGTGAGCCGGGTTCGCGGGGCATCGTCGTGAAACGGGTCCTCGCCGTCGCGCTGGGCATCCTGACCGCCATCGGCGGATTCGTCGACATCGGCGACATCGTCGCCAACGCCGAGGCCGGTGCCCGGTTCGGCGTCGCCCACGCCTGGGTCCTGCTGCTCGGCGTGGTCGGCATCTGCGCGTACGCCGAAATGAGCGGCCGGGTGACCGCGGTCAGCGGCCGTCCGGTCTTCGACCTCGTCCGCGAGCGCCTCGGGCCGCGGGTGGCGCTGGCCAACCTCGCCGGTTCCCTGTTCGTCACGGTGCTGACCCTCGGCGCGGAGATCGGCGGCGTCGGGCTGGCGCTGCAACTGGCCACCAGCGTCCACTACCTGCTGTGGGTGCCGGTCGTCGCGGTCGTGCTCTGGGTCGCGCTGTGGCGGGCGAAGTTCTCGCTGCTGGAGAACGTCTTCGGGCTCACCGGCCTGGCCCTGGTCGTGTTCGTCATCGCGCTGTTCCGCCTGCACCCGGACGCCGGGCAGCTGTGGCAGCAGGCCAGCCACCCCGGGCCGCCCGCCGGCGAGGACTGGGGCACCTACTGGTTCTTCGCCGTCGCGCTGTTCGCCTCGGCCATGACCCCGTACGAGGTGTTCTTCTTCTCCTCCGGCGGGGTGGAGGAACGCTGGCGCACGAGGGACCTGCTCACCTCGCGGGTCAACGTGTTCGTCGGGTTCCCGCTCGGTGGCCTGCTCGCGTTCGCGCTGATGGTCGCCTCCGCCACCGTGTTCCAGCCCCTCGGGGCGTCCGTCGACGCGCTGTCCCAGGTCGCCCTGCCCGCCGCGGTCGCGCTCGGGAAGCTGGGCCTGGCCGCGGCGATCCTCGGCTTCTTCGCCGCCACCTTCGGCGCGGCCATGGAGACGGGGTTGTCCAGCGCGTACACGGTCGCCCAGTACTTCGGCTGGGCCTGGGGCAAGCTGCGCCGCCCCCGGGAGGCGGCCCGCTTCCACACCGTACTCATGATCGCGATCCTCGTCGGCGTGGCGGTGCTCATGACCACCATCGACCCGATCCAGCTGACGGAGTACACCCTGGTGTTCAGCGCGGTGGCGCTGCCGCTGACGTACCTGCCGATCCTCGTCGTCGCCAACGACCGCGGCTACCTCGGTGGGCGCGTCAACGGCCGACTCGCCAACGGCGTCGGCCTGTTCTACCTGGTCGTGGTCCTCGCCGCCGCGACCGCCGCGATCCCCCTGATGCTCGTCACCCGGATGGGAGGTGGCTGACATGCTCATCGGCTTCGACCTGCTCGACCGGCAGATCCTCGACTCCGACGGCGAACCGGTCGGGAAGGTCGACGACGTGGAGTTGGCGCTGGCCGACGACGGCACGCCGTACGTGGCGGCGCTGCTCGTCGGCCAGCAGGCGCTCGGCGAACGCATCGGCGGCGTCCTCGGCCGCTGGCTGGCCGGTACGGCCCGACGGCTGGCGCCCGACCACGACCGTGGCCCCATCCGCATCCCGTACGACCTGGTGGCCGAGGTCACCAGCGCGGTCACCCTCTCCGTGCGTCGCGAGATCCTGCCCGATCCGCCCCTGGAGACCTGGCTGCGCGACGCCCTGGTCGCCCGCATCCCCGGAGCGACCGATGCGGGCTGACCGGTCCGGGGACACGCTGCGGGCCGGCGCCCTGCTGCGGCGTCCCGTCCGGGACGCCGACGGCCGCGTCCTGGGCCGGGTCGCCGACATCGAGACCACCCGCGACGGCGACGGCCGTGAACGCGTCACCGCCCTGATCGTCACCGCCGGACGGTGGGGTCGGCTCCTCGGCTACGAGCGCCACGAGACGGCGGGCCCGTGGCTGCTCGAACGCCTCGCCCACCTCGTCCTGCGCCGCCACCTCACCCGCGTGCCGTGGCGGGACGCCCGGCTCTGAGTCCTACCCGACGGGCCGGGTGCCGTCGAGCAGCCGCCGCACGCGGGTCAGGCTCTCCCGCAGGTTGTCCTCGCTGGTCGCCGCGCGGGCCTCGGCCGGCGTGAACCAGCGCAGCGGCGCGTCGGGCGTCTCGGGGCGGGCCGCCCGCGGCTCGGCCGTGGCCAGGACGAACCGCAGGTCGGCGTGCTCGTGGGCGGGTTCGTCGCCCCTGGCGTTCACCGACACGATCACCAGGTGCAGCAGCGCCGCGTCCGGCCACGGGACCAGGTCGGTCAGGCCGGTCTCCTCGCGGCCCTCGCGCAGCGCGATGTCGACCGGGTCGGTCTCCCCCGGGTCGCCGTGGCCGCCGACCTGCAGCCACGCCTGCTGCCGCTGGTGCCAGCGCAGCAGGATCCTCCCGCTGTCGGGATGCACGACCAGCGCGGACGCGGTGAGGTGCAGGGGCGTCGACCGCAGCCACGGGTCCTCGGCGGTCGCCAGCAGCCCGCGTACGCGGGCCACGTCGGCGGCCTCCGTCGGGTCCTGCGGACGGAAGCTGGACAGGAGGTCGACGATCGGTCGGGCGACGGCGGGCATGCCGGCGAGCTTAGTCGCCACGGGTGGGAGCCCCGTCGCGTGACGCGCCCTGCCGGTCGCCCGCCCGCCGCGGGCAAGCCGACGGTGCCGCGCGGGGGCCCTCACGTGCACCGCCCAGCGTCATGCCGCCCCGGGTCGCGGCGGCGATCGCGGCGTTCATCTCCGCCGAGTTGAACGCCTGGGTCGGGTAGGCGGGCGTCGGCGAGGATCTGCTCCAGCTCGTCTCAGCCATCGGCCGCTCTGCACGTTCTTTCGCCTTTGCGGGGATTCCTGCTGGGATACCCTTATCGGGCCAAATACCCAGTCCGGATGAGGTGATCTCGGGTGCGAGCGGTGGCGGTCGCGAACTACAGCGCGCGTCCGACGATCATGGAACTTCCCGATCCCCGGGCCGGGCACGGGGAGGTGCTGGTCGCGATCCGTGCGGCGGGCGTCAACCCGATCGACCTGGCGATCGCCAACGGAGAATGGGCGGCCCGGGGCGCGGACGCGAGATTTCCCCTGATCATGGGCATCGACATGGCGGGGGTCGTCGAGGCCGTCGGCGAGCACGTGACCCGGTTCGCGCCGGGCGACGCCGTGTTCGGCCAACTGTTCCTGCCGCCCCTCGGCTCGACCGGGACGTACGCCGAGCAGGTCGCGGCGCCGGAGGAGGCGAACCTGGCGCGGGTGCCACCCGGGCTGGATCTGGAGACCGCGGCGACGCTGCCCACGGCCGGCGGCGCCGCCCTGAACATCGCCGACGGCCTCGGGCCGCTGACCGGCGAGACCGTGCTGATCGTCGGCGCGGCCGGCGGGGTCGGGTCCTTCCTGACGCAGTTCCTCGCCGCCTCCGGCGCCAGGGTGCTCACCGTCGCTCGGGCGGGCGCGGCGGACCGGTTGCGCGCGTACGGCGCGGCGGAGAACTTCGACCGCGCCGCGGTCTCGATCCCGGACGCCGTGGGCGCGGCGTGCCCGGACGGCATCGCCGTCCTCGTCGACCTGGCGAGCGACGCCGAGGCGTTCGCCGCGCTGGCGCCGCTCGTCCGCGTCGGCGGTACGGCCCTGTCGACCCGCTTCGCCGCCGACGTCGACGACCTGGCCGACTACGGAATCAGCGCGATCAACTTCGCGGTCAACATGACACCGGACCTGCTCGCGCGGCTCGCGGACGCCGTCGTGGCGGGCCAGGTCGCGGCCCCGCCGATCCGGACGGTACGGCTGGACGACGCGCCGAGCCTGCTGAGCCGGCCCCTCACCAGCGACGGCGAGGGCAGGACGGTGATCCTCCCCGCCGAATGAGGGTGAGCGGCCGCCGGTCGCCGACGTGCCACTGTGGAGGCTGCCGGTCTCGGCGCCGCCGAGCTCGGGTGACCCCCGCCCGGGGCGGCGACCAGCCGGTCAGTCGGCGAGTTCCAGCAGGGGGAAGGCGCGGTGGCGGCGGGGTGGGATCAGAAAGTTCTGCCGTCGGGTGCAGGTGAGGAAGCGCTCCAGGCCGTTGTCCTGCTCGGCCACCCGGTGCCGGCGGGCCAGGTCGACGGCGGCCTGGCTGCGTCGCATCCGGCCGAAGAAGTCGGCGGTCGGCACGAAGACGCTGAAGTGCAGCTTCGGCTGGCTGCTGCCGTCGGGTACGTCGAGGGCGTCGAAGCCGGGGCCGTCGACGCGCACGTGCATCGGGGTGCCGTCCGGGGCGCGGGAGCTGCGCTGGAGGGTGGACAGGTGGCCCATCCGGCGCTCGCCCCGGGGCAGGCCGATCCCTTGGGCGGTCCGCTCGGCGTACCCGGGGCCGCGGTTCTCCGCCGGCAGGAACGACGGCCCACCGCCGTCGGTGAGCTGGTCGGGGTTGCCGGGGTGCACCGCCGGGGCGTGGAACATGTACTGCACGCGCTTGTTGACATCCTCTCCCGCCTAAACGCGGGAGATTCCCGGGCTCGCGCCCAAGAGTTCCTGGTTCACCGCAGACCGCACGAAAGGAAGCCCTTCGTGTCTGACGTCCGCTCCGCAAGCGTTTTGTGTCTCGACCAGCCCGGCCGCGACGGCGATGTTCTGGGCGGCGTTGACGTCCCGGTCATGCCGGGTGCCGCACCCCGGACACGACCACTGCCGTATGCCGAGAGAAAGCGTGGCGAGCAGATGCCCGCACGCCGAACACGTTTTGCTGGACGGGTACCAGCGGTCCACCACCGCGAGGGTACGGCCGTCGCGGTGCGCCTTGTAGGTCAGCAAAGTGCGGAACTCGCCCCAGCCGGTGCGGGAGATCGATCTGGCCAGGGACCGGTTGCGGACCATGTTCGCCACCGCCAGATCCTCCACCGCGATGGCGTCGAACCGCCGTACCAAAGAGGTGGACTGCTGGTGGAGGAAGTCCCGGCGCGCGTCGCGTACCCGCGAATGCGCCCGGGCGACCTTCCGCCGGGCTTTGGCGCGGTTGGCGGAGCCCTTCTGCTTGCGGGCCATCATCCGCTGATACCGCTTGAGCCGGCGTTCGCGCCGTTCCGTGTGCCTCGGGTGGGGGATGCGTTCGCCGGTGGACAGCACCGCGAAGTCGGTCAGGCCCAGGTCGACACCGACGACCTGGCCGGTGGGGTCGGGGGCGGCGGGTGCGGCGATGTCGACGGCGAAGGTGACGAACCAGCGGCCGTCCGGGTCGCGGGACACCGTTACCATCGTCGGGTTCAGCGCGGTCACGTCCACGTTGGGCCACGACCACACGAACCGCAATTCGCCCGGTGTCTTACCCAACGACAGGTTCCCGCCGCGCAGGCGGAAGGCCGACCGGGTGAAACTGGCGGACTGTCGGCCGTGGCGAGACTTGTAGCGCGGATACCGAGCCCGTTTGGCGAAGAACGCGGTCATGGCGGTGTGCTGGTGCCGCAGGGTCTGCTGCAACGGCACCGAGCTGACCTCGTTGAGGAATGCCAGCTCGGGCAGCTTCTTCGCCTCAGTCAACGCCCGGTCCGTCTCCGCGTAGGAGGTGGATTCCCGCTCGGCATGCCAGCGGGCATGCCGAGCGGCGAGGGTGCGATTCCAGACGACGCGTACACACCCGAACGTGCGGGAGAGTACCGCAGCCTGCTCCGGGGTCGGGTACGCCCGACACTTGTACGCCGTCCGCACAGGACCAGTCATACCAGACAGGACAATCGTGGCTGACAGCGCGTCCGCCATTCCTCCCCGCACTGAAGGACGGGGCATCCTGGCGGTGATTCGGTGACCCCCTTGCCGGCACGTACTGGACGATCTGATTGAGGACGTTCTGCTGGCGGCGGTGGCACCGCGCGGGACGACGACCTCCAGTTCCCGGGCGGCGACCTGGCCGGGCCTGATGATAACGCCGTCCCAGGTGACCGGGTTGTTCTTGGCGAAGCCGGCGGCCTTGTCCACGTAGCCCCGCAGTCGGCTGGCGAGCTGGCTGGCGCTCTGGTACGTCTTCGCGCTCAGGTCGCGCTGCTGCTCCACCCCGCTCGGACGGGCACCGGGCCCGACTGGGCGGATCCCGTCGCGTTCGGACCCCGCGATTAGCTCGATTTCCGCCTATGCAGGGAGCGTCGTGCCTGTCAAGCCCGGCGGGGCCCATATCTTGCCCGCCGAGACGTGCAGGAAACCTACCGGAGTCACCCCGTCGAGCAGCCCGCCTCGCGCAGCGGCGCGGTCCGGTCGACCGTGCTCCAGCTCGGGCAGTCGGGCCGCCCGGCCCTCGACGGCCGCCTGGCCCAGCTCGCGCATCTCGGCGGCGAACACGGGCACCGAGTTGCCGTCGAAGATCGCGTGGTGGGCGATGAACTCCAGGCGGGCGCCCTGCGGCAGCCGGATCAGCCGGGCCCGCCACAGCGGGGCCCGGTCGAGGGCGAACGGCTGGGCCAGGCTCGCCGCCTCGCTCTCCTCCAGCCGGCGCAGCCGCTCGGCGTCGGGCAGGTCGGTCAGGTCCAGCTCGGCCAGCTCGACCGGCAGCTCGGCGTGCACGACCTGGGCCAGCGCGCCGTCGCGCAGCCGCAGCGCGGTGCGCAGCGGCTCGTGCCGGCGGACGAGCTCGGCCAGCGCGGCACGCGCCTGCCCGGTGTCGAGCCCCGCCGGGAGTTCGGCGTAGCCGCGGAGGTTGTATGCGGCGGCGTCGGTGCCGACCTGGCTGGCCAGCCAGATCCACTCCTGGGCCGAGGATGCGGGGAAGGTGTACTCGCCGGATCCCTGCACCGCATTTCCCCCCGCACGTGCCATCGCCGGTGCCGTTGGCATCGATACCTGACGATGGTAGTGAGTTCAACCAACGGCCCCCCTCCGTTAAACCTCATTCACTACTGGCCGTACGGCCCCTTGTCGCTCCACAGTGGTCCATGATCGGGATGGCGTTCGACTACCTCTGCAGGTCGGTACGCGGGACCGTGTCCGGCGACCAGCCGAAGTCGTACTGGGCGACGGCGACCGCCTTGGCGAAGGCCCTGGCCACGGCGGGTGAGCTGACGATGCGCCAGTCCCGCTCCTTGTTCACCTCGAACCAGATGACGCCGATGACGTCCGGGTGGCTCGGCAGCACGCGGAACGTCTCGGTGATCCACTCGGCCTTGCGCCCACCGGCGTCGGAGGCGCCGGTCTCGGTGACGACCAGCGGTCGGCGGCTGAAGGTGCGGATCTCGTCGATGCTGCGCTTGAAGATCGCGTCGAAGGACAGGTAGGCCGCGAAGGCCCCCGTGCCGTAGTAGCCGGAGAGGCCGACCCAGTCGACGTAGGCGTCCCCCGGGTAGAACGCGGACAGCTTCGGGTCCGAATCGTCCCATCTGACGTTCGGGCTCCACACCCAGATGACGTTGGTCGCCCCGACCTCCTCGAACAGGTCGTGGACGTGGCGCCAGGCCCGGACGTAGTCGCCGGGGCGGTTGCCGTTGACCGACTCGCACCACGGGTACCAGTCGCCGTTCATCTCGTGGGCGAACCGGATGGCCACCGGGTAGCCGAGCGAGCGGATCCCCTCGGCCCAGGACCGCAGGTGGCCGTCGAGGCTCCCGTCGGCGATCCGGGACAGCCGGTACCCGGGCTGGTTCGCCCGGATCTTGTCGATGTCGCGGTTCTTCAGGCCCTTCCTGCGGTGCTCCTCGTCCACGCGTTGGTCCCACGGCTCCCAGCCCAGCATCGGCAGCATGCCGCGGCCGCTGATCCGGTCGAACAGCGCACGGTCGAACGGGGTGGCGGCCCACCCCGCGCTGAACAGCATCACCTGCGGCTGGCGCTGCGCCGCCGCGGTGAACGCCTCCACCGGCGTGAAGTCGTACGGCCCCTCGCGGGTCATGATGCCGATGAACGTCTTGCCCTCCGGCGGGAAGACCGCCGGGGCCGGTCGGGGCGGCGCGGTCGATCCGGCCGGTTCCCGTCCCGCGGGCGCGGCCCGCGGGGCGACGGCGAAGGCGTACGTCAGCAGCAGCGCGCCGGCCAGCGCCATCATGACCCGCGGGACGCTCAGCCGTGCCACGGTGCGCCCCTTCCGGCGGTCACCCGCGCCCTCGGCGGGCGGCGCCGGCTCGCGACGCGTCCGGCGCGCGCGGCCGTGTCGCGGCGATGCCGGCCGCGCCGGTGCGCGCCGCCCGGGTCCGGTGCGCGGCGGGCCGCGAGGCCCGACCCGATCGCGATCAGCGGCGGGAGCAGGCCGGTCAGCAGGGTCAGCACCGGCCACACCCGCAGCAGGGCCACGTCGTGGTCCAGCACGAAGCTCGCCCCGAGCAGGGCGGCGGCGAAGGCCGCCCACGCGTAGTGCAGCCGGAACGTGCCGAGCGACTCGGTGGTGCGCAGCTTTCCCTTGGCGGTGACCACGAACGCGAGCTTGCGGCGTAGCAGCGCGCCGACGGCGGCGGCCACGTACACGGGGCCGGTGAACAGCGCCAGCGCCATGCCGACCAGGCCGATCTCCTCCCGTTCGTGGGGGGCGATGTTGAAGCGGCGCAGCCAGAGCCACAACACGAACCAGGCGCCGATGGTCGAGCCCCACAGCGCCGACCAGACGGTGACGTCGAGTTGGGCGGCGCCCACGCCGGTGAGCAGGTACAGGGCCGTGGCGAGGTTGCCCAGCAGGAGGCTGACCGCGACGCTGGGGTAGTAGAACTGGAGCAGGCGGTACTGCCAGCGGCGCCGGGACGGCAGTTGACGCGGCGCGCGCAGGTCGGGGCGTACCAGGATCTCGCAGATGCCGGCGGCCCACCGCTTCTGCTGGTTGAAGTAGTCCGCCCACGACGTCGGGCCCTCCCCGATGGCCACCACGTCCGGGGTGTAGACGCCCTTCCACGGGTTGCCCGTGTCGGGGTTGACGGCGGCGTGGACCCGGATGCTCGTCAGGTGGTCCTCGATGATCGAGTCCTGGTAGCCGCCGACGCTGCGCCAGGCCGCCGGTCGGTAGAGGTGGCCGGTGCCGGTGAGCAGCGGGGCGTCCAGCCCGTTGCCGCCGCGCGCGATGAGGCCGTTGTAGAGGTACTGCTGGACGGAGGCGCCGTGGGCGACCCAGTTCTGGTGCATGTTGCCGTAGACCTGCGGGGTGACCACGAACGCGACGTCCGGGTCGCGGAAGTAGCCGAGCGTGCGTTCGAGGAAGCCCGGCAGCGGCACGTGGTCCGGGTCGACGTTGGCGACCACGTCGTACCGGTGCTCGTGCTCGGCCCGCCAGGCGTTGTGGTTGCCCGACTTCGTCCTGGCGCGGAACTCGCCGCTCGGCTGGTTGTACCGCGGCTGGCCCTTGCGGCTGAAGTGGTGCACCCCGAGGCGCGCGGCCATCTCCTTCACCGCCGGGTCGTCGCCCTCGTCGAGGATCCAGACGTCGACCTGGCCGCAGTACACGATCTGCCGCATCCGGCGCAGCGTCCGCTCGGCGACGTCGATGGGCTCCTTGCTGGGCACGATCGTGGTGAGCAGGGCGACCCGCAGGCCGACCGGCGGATCGACCGGGACCGGATCCTTGGCGTGGAACGCGAACACCCACACCACCACGTTCTGCGCGAGGCGGATCAGCTCCACGCCGACGACCACGCAGAAGCCGAGCCGGGCCGCGATGGTCTGCCAGTCGCCGAACCCGGTCACGCCCGGCCCGGGTACGTGCGCGGGCAGCAGCAGCCAGCCGACGAACAGCACGCCGGCGGCGCCGTTGACGCCGACGAGCAGCGTCAGGACCAGCCGGGACGCGGGCGAGAGGACGTGCCGGAACCGGACCGCCGCCTCCGCGCGCGCCGGCGCGACCAGCGGTCCGGCGGTGGCCCCGCACGCCGCGTACGCGAGGCGCGCGCTGATGTTGCGCTGGCGGCGGTCGGGGCGCCGCCCGGGCGTGGCCCCGGTCGGGGCGTCGACCGGCGGACGGCCACCGACGGTCCGCTCCCCCGCGGCTTGAGACAAGCGTGTATCGCTGGCGACGCCCACGTTCCCCCCATGACTGGCTTCTGCTCGCCACGAACTCGGCCTCGACCGATCCTATGCCGGCAATACGGTCAAAAAGTACAGATCGGGCGAAGGGTGCTCACACCCGCGCCGGCCGCGGTCACCCGTCCGCGCCCCGGTCCACCAGGAGGGCCAGGGTGAGCCCCGTCGGCCGCCAGACCTGCGCCACCCGGTACGCCGTCCGCAGCACCCGTTCCTTGTCGCCGGCCATGCCGTGCAGCGGGTCCGCCCGCTCACCCAGCCGGACCACCCACAGCCGCCGCGTGTCCCGCAGGCAGTCCGCGACGTCGGCGCGTTCGGCGGCCGGACGGGGGCCGCCGGCGTCCCGGGCGAGCACGTCCGCCGGCCGACGCGCGGCCGGAAGATAGCGCGCCAGCAGGTCCCGGCCGGCCCGGCCGTCGGCGGTGTCGGCCGGGCCGTAGACGACGCCGTCGCCGGGCCGCATCCCGCGCTCGATGATCGCGGCGAGCTGCCGGGTGGCCTGCTGGTGCCCGTCGGGTTCCCGCAGCGCCACCTGCGCGGGCGCGCCAACCAGCGCGATCGCCGCCAGCACCGCGACGCTCCAGCCGGGGCGCGCCCGGGCGAGGGCGACCCCGCCGAGCGTCGCCCAGGCCGGGAGTGTGAACAGCAGGCCCTGCGGCAGCCAGACGGGTGCCACCTGCGCAAGGAGCAGCAGCGCGAGCGGCGGCACCACCGCCCACGCGGTGAGGACGGCGGCGGCGGACCGCAGCGGAAGACTGAACAGCGACAGGCCGAACAGCACGGCTCCCAGGGCGGCGACGCCGAACAGCTCGCGGGGGGCCGCGGCCAGCGCCGCCGGGTCGGGAACCCGGGCGGCCGGCGCGCCGGGCAGCCCGCCGAGCCGGGCCAGGGCGACCACGGGAAGCACGCCGAGGCACGCCGCGGCCAGCCAGCGGCCGGCCACGGCGCGCCGGAAGGCCAGCACGGCCCAGCCGTGCCCGGCGAGCAGCAGCAGTCCGTGGACGTGGCACAGGCCCAGCGCCAGCACCGAGGCGCCGTAGGCGGCGAAGCGCCACAGCGTCGGCCGGTCGACGGCCCGGGCGAGGGACAGGGTGGCGAGCACGGCGGCCAGCACGGCCAGCGCGTACGGCTGCGCCTCCTGCGCGTACCGGCTCGACGCCGGCAGCAGCGCGAGGAGCACGCCGGCCAGCAGGCCGACGCGCGGCGTGAACAGCCTCGCACCCAGCACCCCGACGAGGGCCGCCGCGGCGGTCATGGCCAGCATCGACGGCGCCCGCAGCGCCAGGTCGGACGTGCCGAGGCCCTCCGCCCACGCGCGCGCCAGCAGGTGGTACGGCGCGGCGGGCAGGTCGCCGGCGCGCAGCGTGGACCAGGTCTCGCGCCACGACGCGGCGGTCGTCCGCCAGGTGGCGAGCTCGTCCCCGCCCAGGCCGGGCACGCCCGCGCCGGCGACGCTCAGCGCGGCCATCAGCAGTGCGGGAACCAGCCACGCGGCGACGGGCGACCGGTGGCCCCCGACCGCGGTGGACCCCGGGGCGCAGCGGCGGCCCGTGCTCCCGGCGTCCCCGTGGCCCTCACCCCAGGGGTCCTCGGCGCCGACCGCCGCCTGCCGCAGCCGGGGCAGGACTATCGTGTCCGCGTCCTTCAACATGTCTCACGCATTCCTGTGGATCCGGCGATCGAGGCCACGGCAGAGCCGCCCCGGGCGCCGGCGGGCCGGCGTCACGGCGTACGGATCTGTCAGCGCGCGCCGATGCCGGAGCCTGGGCCTGGCTCGATTACGGGGCGCATCTGGAGCATAGTGAGACTAACTTGGACGAAACGCCCAGTTGCCGGAGAAGTAGCCCCGGGTGGCCCGACGCGGGAGGCGAGGCTGCCTCTACGATTCCGCCCATGGCACTGCTGTACCGGGCCGAACTGCACCCCACGAAGCTCGAACTCCTGGCCGGCTGGCTGCCCGGCCGCCCGTGGTACCGGGGGCAGGCGGGTGACGTCGTGCGGCTGGCGTCCTACCGTTTCGACGACCCGGCCGGGGAGGTCGGGATCGAGACCACCCTCCTGCGGGTCGGCGACGGACCGGTCCACCAGGTGCCGCTGACGTACCGGGGCGCGCCGCTGGACGGCGGCGACGACTGGCTGCTCGGCACCGCCGAGCACTCGGTGCTCGGCCGGCGCTGGGTGTACGACGCGTGCGGCGACCCCGTCTACGCCGCGGCCCTGGCCGGCGCGATCCTCGGTGGCGCCGGCCAGGCGCAGGAGTACTTCGAGGTCGACGGCCGGCGCCAGCTCCGCCAGCCCACCATGACCGTGACCGGCAGCGGCGGCGAGGGCAGCCCCGTCCCCGCCGTCGGCGCGCTGCGCCGGGTCGTGGACGGCGATCCCGCGCTCGTCGTGACCGACGCCGTGGAGCTGACCGTCCCGCGCCGCCTCGGCGACGACGCGGGCGCCCCGGCCGGCGCCCGACTGATCGGCACCTGGCCGGGCCAGCCGACGCCGCTGCCGCTGGCGTACGCCTCGCCGCGCTGAGCGGCACCGCGTCCCGGCGGCTCGGGGCCGGCGCCCGGTGGACCCGGCCGACCTCGCCGCCGGTGATCCACCCGTACGGTGGTACGGCAGGCGAGCCCTGTGACCGCCCTATCCCGAGGAACCGCACCCGAGATGGTCGACGCGTACCTGGCCAGCCGTAACCCCATCAGGATCGAGGAGACCGTGCGCCACACCACGCGGGCGGCGCCGCCGCGCCGAGCCCCGGACTGGTTGCCGCAGCGGGATGCGTGACCCCGCGCCGGCAGCGGGCCCGGCCGCCGCGACCACGTCGTCGGCCGCTGGTCGGCGCCCGGGCGACGCCGGCGTCGGCAGGGCGTACGGGACGTTCGGCGAGCTGTTGCAGGGGGCGCTGCCGGAGTCCGACGGGGACTTCCTGGTCACCATGCCGATCGCGCGGTGGTCCACGGCCGTGTTCCACGGCGAGCCCGGGCAGCGGCAGGTGACGGTGTGGCCGCCGCACAAGACGAAGGCCCGCACGCTCGCCGGCATGATCATCGCCGACCGGGGAGCGGGGACGACCGGCGGGACGCTCGTGCTGCGCAGCGAACTCCCCGAGGGCAAGGGCCTCGCCAGCTCGTCCGCGGACCTCGTGGCGACCGCGCGCGCCGTGTCCGGGGCGCTCGGCATCGAACTGCCGGCCGACCGACTGGAGGACTACCTGCGCCGCATCGAGCCGACCGACGGCGTCCTCCACCCCGGTGTCGTGGCGTTCCACCACCGCGCGGTGCGGATCCGGTCGACGCTCGGGTCGCTGCCGCAGGTGTCGGTCGTCGGCGTCGACGAGGGGGGCGAGGTGGACACGGTCGAGTTCAACCGGCTCCCCAAGCCCTTCACCGCCGCCGACCGGCACGAGTACGCCGAACTGCTCGACCGCCTCACGGCCGCCGTGCGGGCCGGGGACCTCGCGGAGGTCGGCAGGGTCTCGACCCGCAGCGCCGTGAAGAACCAGCGGCTACGGCCGAAGCGACTCCTGACCGGGTTACAGGAGATCTGCCGGGGTCTCGGCGGTCTCGGCGTGATCTGCGCGCACAGCGGCACGAGCCTGGGAATCCTCCTCGACACCGCCGAGCCGGGGTATGCCGACAAGCTGGGCCGGATCACCACCGCCTGTCGCACCCTGGCCGGCAACGCGACGATGTACGGGAGCCTCACCTTCGACCTGTCGACACACCAGACGCCGACGGGCTTCACTCCCGGTCAGGACGACCAAGTCTCCAGTAGCCCATGAACGCCACGCAGCGCCGGTCGATGCCCTGCTCCCCCACCAGCCGCCGCCGCAGGGTGCGGATCACGCCCGCCTCGCCGGCGAGCCAGGCGTACAGCGGCGCGGCACCCCGGACGTTCGGGACCTCCCAGAGGTCCTCGGCGTCGACGTCGATGTCCTGAAGATCCTGCGGTGCCGCCGACGTGGACATCCGCAGCCGCTGGGCCGCCGCGGTCACGGCAGGCACGAGTTCGCTCCCCCGTGCCTGCCGACCCCGCACCAGCCAGGAGACGGTCACTCCCGGCGGGGCCGCCAGCGGCAGGACGTCTGCCGTACCGGGAACCTCGAGGAACGCCGAACCGGAGGCGGTCGCGGGCAGCCGTTCGAGGATGGCGCCGATCGCCGGCGTGGCGGTCTCGTCACCGGCCAGCAGCAACGACCTGGCGCCCGCGGGCGGCTGGAACTCCACGCCGCCGTGGTCGCCGTCGTAGGCGGCGTTCGGTCCGAATATCGCCAGCGTGGCGCCGGGTCGTGCCCGCAGTGCCCATCGGGATGCCGGACCGTGGTCGCCGTGCAGAACGAAGTCGATGTCGACCTCGTTGCGGTGCGGGCGGGCCGCGCGCACCGTGTAGGTCCGTATCGGGTTGCGCGTCGCCTCGGGCAGCGCCCGCCACTGCCGGTAGAAGTCCACACTGGTGGGCAGGCCCTCGAGACCGCTCCCCGGTCGTGGGAACACGAGCTTGATGCGTTGGTCGTAGCCGTTGTCGGCGAGCCGGTCCAGGTCCGGCCCGGCGAACGTGACCCGCAGGAACGTGGGGCTGAGCCTGCGCAGCGCCCGCACCTCGACGTCGAACAGTCGCCACGGGGCGGCGGCGAGGGTTTCCATCATCGTGCTCCCTTGCGACGGCAGGTGGCCACTTGATGCGGGGCGCCGGCAGGGCCGCCGCACGACGTTCGGGTGGGCGTGGCGGCGGCCGGCGGGTCGGGTTGCCCGGCCGGTGAGGGTTTCGCCCCCGCCGGCCGGGCGGTGTCGTCAGCGCAGCGGGTCGACGCCTGCGGCCTTGGCGATGTCGTCGAGGATCAGGTGGGCGCCCTGGATGCCGATGCCGGTCATCCAGGTGTCGTCGCTGACGTTGGTCACGCGGTTGTTCTTCACCGCGGCCAGGTTCGCCCACAGCGGGCTGGAGAGGAACGCCTTCTGCTGGGTGATGGCGGGGTCGCCGTAGGTGCAGACGAAGACGTAGTCGCCCTCGGCGCGGTCGATCAGTTCCGGCCCGATCTCGGTGATGACCTCCTTCGGGTCCTGCTGGGAGGCAGGCCGAGGCAGGCCGGTGTCGGCGACCACCACGCCGCTGAAGCTGGTGGGCTGGTACAGCCGGGTGGGGCCGTCGACGAAGCGGACGATCGAGATGGTGGGGGCCTTGCCGCCGTTCTTGGCGGTGATCGCCTCACCGATCTTGCGGGCGCGGTCCTGGTACGCGGCGAGCGCCGTCTCCGCTTCCTTCTCCTTGCCGAGGGCCTGGGCGAACAGCGACACGTTCTGCTTCCAGCCGTCGCCCGGCGCCTCGGCGAACACGGTGGGAGCGATCTGGCTCAGTCGGTCGTAGATCTTCTCGTGCCGGATCTTCGACGACAGGATGAGGTCCGGCTTGAGCGACAGGATCTTGTCGATGTTCGGTTCATCGAGCGGCCCGACGTCCGGCACCCCGTTGAGCTGGTCCTGAAGGTGGGCGGGGTAGGTCTTGGCGACCGGGTCGACGGACACGGCGGCGATCGGCTTGACACCGACCAGCAGCGCGGCGCCCGCCTCCGGGGTGTCGAGCACGACGACACGCTGCGGCTGCCGTTCGATGGTGGTGCTGCCCATGGCGTGGGTGACGGTGCGGGGGAAGGCACCGGCACCGGCGCTGGCGCCGCCCGAAGTGGACGGGGCGTCGTCCGCGCCGCCGCCGCAGGCGGCCGTGAGCGCGGTGACGGCCACGAGGCCGGTGACGGCGACGAGCCGCCGTAGCGTGGACGTGCTTCTCATGTGGTTGTCCTCTCGGAGGTCAGGGATTGACCGGGTCGGCCAGATTGCTGACGGTGGGTGGGGGCGACGACGACTGCGGGCGGCGGTCGTGCGGCACCACGAGGGGGGTCTTGGTGACCGGGTCGTCGATGACCAGACACGGAAGGTCGAAGACGGCGTCGACGAGCTCGCTGGTGAGGACGTCGGCCGGCGCTCCGGCGGCGACCAGGCGGCCGTCCTTCATGACGAGCAGGTGGTCGGCGTAGCGGCAGGCCTGGTTCAGGTCGTGCAGGACGGTGACCACGGTGCGGCCGTCGTCGACGAGGCCGGCGAGCAGGTCGAGCACGTCCAGCTGGTGCCGCAGGTCGAGGTAGGTGGTGGGCTCGTCGAGCAGCAGCAGCGGCGTGTCCTGGGCCAGGACGAGCGCGATCCAGGCCCGCTGCCGCTGGCCGCCCGACAACTCGTCGACCAGCCGGTCGCGCAGATGCAGCAGCTCGGTGCGGCGCATCGCCGCCTCGACGACCTCTGCGTCGCGGCTGCTCCAGCCCCTCAGCAGGCCGTGGTGCGGGAACCGGCCCCGGCGGACGAGCGCCTCCACGGTGATCCCCGCGGGGGTGGCGGGCGACTGGGGCAGCAGGCCCAGCCGGCGGGCGACCTGCTTCGTCGGCGTGCGGGCGATGTCGTGGCCGTCGAGCAGTACGGTGCCCTCCTGTGGGGGCAGCAGCCGGGCCAGCCCCCGCAGGAGGGTGGACTTACCGCAGGCGTTGGGCCCGACGATGACGGTGTGACCGCCGGCCGGGATGCGCACGTCGAGGCCGTCGACGATCACCCGCCCGTCGTAGGCGAGGGTGAGATCCTGCGCGGCGAGACTGGTCATGTCCGTGCCTTTCCGCGGTGGTGCCGCCAGAGCAGCCAGAAGAACAGCGGCGCCCCGACGGATGCGGTGACCACACCCGCCGGCAGCGCGGTGGGCAGCGCGTGTTGGGCGGCGACGTCCGCGACGAGCAGGACCGCGGCGCCGAGGACCACCGCCAGCACGAGGGTGCGCGGGCTGAGCGGGCCCGCGACGAGCCGGGCGAGGAAGGGCACCGCGAGGGCGACGAACGGCAGCGGCCCGCCGAGCCCGACGCCCACCGCGGCCAGGGCGACGGCTGCGGCGAGGATGCCGATGCGGACGACCCGGACCCGCAGGCCGAGCCCGGCGGCGAGGTCGTCGCCGAGGTCCAGCACGGCGAGCAGGCGCAGCAGCAGGAGCGCGGCCGGTACCAGCAGGGCGAGCGCGCACGCCGCCACAGCGACCTCCGCCCAGGTGCGGTTGTAGAGGGTGCCGACCGTCCACAACACGGCGCCCTGCACCACGTCGTCGGGGAACCTGAGGATGAGGAACGTCTTGGCCGCGTACAGCGCCGTGTGCAGGCCGATGCCGACGAGCACCAGCCGGTCGGCGCCGATGCCGTTGCGCCAGGCCAGCGCGACGAGCAGGGCGGCCGCCGCGACGGCGCCGAGCAGCGCCCCGCCGGGCACCAGGACCCCGGGCAGGCCGACGATGATGGCGGCGACGGCGACGACCGTCGCGCCCATGTTGACGCCGATGACGTCGGGGGACGCGAGCGGGTTGCGCAGCAGCGACTGCAGCAGCGCGCCGCTGCCGGCGAAGGCGGCGCCGGCGAGCAGCGCGGCGAGCACGCGGGGTAGTCGCCACTGCTGGATGACCAGGACGTCGGCGCGATGGCCGGCGCCGACGACGGCGCGGGCCACGTCCGGGACGCTGATCGGGTAGTCGCCGAGCGTCAACGACCACAGGCCGAAGGCGATGGTGCCGGCCAGGGTCGCCGCGATGCACAGCGCCACCCACACCGCCGATCGCGGCGCGCGACGGGTGCGGGCACCTGCCGGCGTGGTGGCCGCCGGGGCGGCGGCGCGCGTGTCGAGGGTCATGACTTCACCAGCCGGACGCGGCGGACGAGCGCGATGAGCACGGGCGCGCCGAGCAGCGCGGTGACGATGCCCGCCTCCAGCTCCAGCGGGAACAGCACGACCCGGCCGATCACGTCGGCCAGCAGCAGCAGCGCCGGCCCGAGCATGGCGCAGGCGGGGAGCAGGACGCGGTGGTCCGGGCCGCAGAGCTGGCGGGCCAGGTGCGGGGCGGCCAGGCCGATGAACGCCAGCGGCCCGGCGGCGGCGACGGCGCCGCCGGCGAGCAGCGTGACGGCCAGGGCGCCCAGCAGGCGCTGCCGTAGCGGGTCGATTCCGAGGGCCGTCGCGGCGTCGTCGCCGAGCGCGAGCGCGTCGAGGGCCCGGATCAGGGCGACGGCGAGGACCGCGCCGAGAGCCAGGAACGGCAGCACCGCGGTCAGGACGCTCAGCGGCCGGCCCGCGATGGACCCGGCGATCCAGAACCGGGCCTCGTCGAGGGTGCGCCGGTCCATTGCCATCACCGTCTGCGTCCACGACAACGCGGCCGTGGCCAGCACCGCGCCGGAGACGGCGAGCCGGATGGGCGTGGCGGCCCGGGTTCCGGCTCCCGCCAGCAGATAGACCACCACGGTGGAGACGGCGGCGCCGGCGAGCGCGAACCAGACGTACCCCCGGGGGCCGTCGATGCCGACGAGGTAGATGGCCAGCACGACGGCGAGGGAGGCGCCGTGCCCGATGCCGAGCAGGTCCGGCGAGGCGAGCGGGTTGCGGGTGAGGCCCTGCATGAGGCAGCCGGCCACGGCGAACGCCGACCCGACGGCGAGGGCGAGCAGCGTGCGTGGCAGCCGGATCTCCCGCACGATGATGTGGTCACGCCCGCCGCCGGCGCCGAGGAGAGCGTCGAGCGTCACCATCGGACTGACCGTCCGGGCGCCGATGAACAGGCTCAGGGCGACCGCGACCAGCAGCACTCCCCCGATGACGAGCAGCCACGGCACGCGGATACCCGGCGTGGCGCGCGCGGAGGTGCTGATCATGAAGAGTGCTCCGGGTGGCGGGGACGACGCGAACAGGCAGCAGCGTATAAGGTGAGCCTAACCTCAGTCAAAGGAGGATGTCCGTGGACCTGCCACCGACCGCCGCCGGCGCACCCACGCTGCCCGCCTCGTCGCTGCCCGAGGCCGTGCGGTCCTATCTGTCAGACCAGGCCGCGCGGCGGCAGGAACCGGTCAGCGGGTACGTCTACGATCCGGCGGTGGCGACCGCGCGGGCCGACACGCTGCGCGCGGCGCTGCCCGACTGGGCCGCCGTCTGCTACGCGATCAAGGCCAACTCACACCGGCCCGTGGTCGCGGCTCTCGCCGGGCACGTCGACGGCTTCGAGGTGGCCTCCGCCGCCGAGGCGAGCCTGGCCCGAAGTGTTCGCCCCGACGGGCTGATGGTCGCCGCCGGACCGGCCAAGAGCGACATCCTGCTGCGCCACCTCGTCGAGCACGACGTGGACGTGATCAACGTGGAGAGCGTGCACGAGCTGCGTCGCGTCGACCGAATCGCGGCGCAGCTCGACCGGCGCGTCGCGGTGACACTGCGGGTGAACCCGCAACGGGTCTCGGTGGCCGGCGCCCTCGCCATGGGCGGCGCGGCGACCCAGTTCGGCATCCCCGAGGCCGACGTGCCGCAGGTGTTGGAACAGGCGCGCGCGCTGCCCCGCACGAGCGTCGTCGGCTTCCACGTCCACGCGGTCGGCAACAACCTCGACGCGGCCACGCACGTGGCGTACCTGCGCTGGTGTCTGCGGTTCGCCGAGCAGACGGCGGCCCGGCACGGCGTGGACCTGCGCGTCGTCGACGTCGGCGGGGGCATCGGCGTGTCGTTCGGCCGGGGCCCGCGGTTCGACGCGGACCGTTTCGGTGAGCTGCTGGCGGATGTGCGGCCGCCCACCGACTGCCGGGTCGTCCTGGAGCCGGGCCGTTACCTGGTGACCGGGTGCGGTTGGTACGCCGCCGAGGTGCTCGACGTCAAACACGCATACGGCACGTGGTTCGTGGTGCTGCGCGGCGGCATCAACCACTTCGCGCTGCCGGTGTCCTGGGACATCCTGCACCCGTTCGCGGTGCTGCCGGTCGAGCGGTGGCCGTACCCGTGGCCGCGGCCGGAGGTCCGCGACGCCCCGGTGACGGTCGTCGGCGAGCTGTGCACCACGGAGGACACCCTGGTACGGGACATGACCGTGGACGCCGTACGCGCGGGCGACCTGGTGGTCTTCCCCGACGCCGGCTCGTACGGCTGGGAGTTCGCGCTTCCGGAGTTCCTCGGTCATCCCCGCGCCGAACGCTGGACGCTCGACACGCCGCCCGCCGTCGACCCGGTCAGAGCCGTTCGAAGCCGCGCCGCCGCTCCCAGTCGGTGACCGTAGCGGCGAACGCGTCCAACTCGGCCCGCGCCGCCGCGGCGTAGTGCGCGACGACGTCGGAGCCGAACGCCTTCTGCGCCGCCTCGCTCGCCTCCCACAGGCGCACCGCCTCGGCGAGCGAGGCGGGCAGCCGCGGGCGCTCGACCGCCGACGCGTCACCGGCCACCGCCGGTTCCAGAGGCAGCTCGTGATCGATGCCGTGCAGACCGGCGGCGAGGACGGCGGCGACGGCGGTGTAGGGGTTGGCGTCGCCGCCGGCCACCCGGTGCTCGATGCGCAACGAGTCGCCCACCCCCACCACCCGGATCGGGCAGGTGCGGTTGTCCCGCCCCCACGCCACCTGGGTCGGGGCGAACGCGCCGGGCGCCAGCCGCTTGTAGGAGTTGACGTTCGGGGCCTGCAACAGCGTGAACTCACGCAGGCAGGCCAGCTGCCCGGCGACGAAGTGGGCCATCAACGGCGACATCCCGGCCAGGTCCACGCGCCCGTCGCCGATCACGGTGCCGGCGTCCGCGCCGTCGGTGAAGACCGGGGTACCGTCGACGTGGCGCAGCGACAGGTGCACGTGGCAGGAGTTGCCCTCCCCGGCGTCGTACTTCGCCATGAACGTCACCGACAGGCCCTCCTGGGTGACGATCTGCCGTACCCCAGTCTTGTAGACGGCGTGGTTGTCGCAGGTGGTCAGGGCGTCGGCATAGCGGAACACCATCTCGTACTGCCCGGGGTGGCACTCGCCGCGCGCCGACTCCATCCGCAGGCCGGCCCGGCGCATCTCCCGCCGGATCCGGCGCACCACCGGGTCGATCTCGGTCACCCCGGTGAGCGAGTAGTCCACGTTGTGCCTGGTGGCGGCGGCCAGGTCACGGTAGTCCCGTGCGTGTGCCTGCTGGAACGTGTCGGTGAAGAGCAGGAACTCCAGCTCGGTGCCGGCCAGCGCGACCAGACCGCGGTCGGCGAGGCGGTCCAGCTGCGCGCGCAGCACCTGCCGAGGGGCGAACGGCACGGGGCCGCCGCCGGGCCAGCGGGCGTCGGCGATCACCAGGGCGGTGCCGTCGTCCCAGGGCAGCCGGCGCAGGGTCGCGAGGTCGGGGACGAGCAGCATGTCGCCGAAGCCGGCCGCGGCGGCGTCGAGCGCGTACCCGGGGCCGGTGTTCATGTCGACGTCGGTGGCCAGCAGGTAGACGCAGGCGGGGAAGCCGGAGCGCAGCGTCTCGTCGAGGAAGTGGTGGGCGTCGAGGCGGCTGCCCTGCAGGCGGCCCTGCAGGTCTGGGACGGCGACGATGACGTTGTCGACGGCGTCCGCCGCGACGTCGGCGCGCAGCTGGTCGACGGTGATCACACGGCCTCCTTCTCGTCGTGCAGCGGATTGGGCACGGGGTCGGCGTCGAGGCGGAAGGAGGCGTCCCGCTCGGCCCGGTCGTGGTATCCGCCGGGCAGCAGCCGTTCCCGGTTGAGGCAGGTCCGGGGGAACGCCGGCTTGCCCAGGTCGAACAGGGCGAACCGGTCGGCCAGCTCGGCGAAGCGTTCCCGGTAGCGGCGCACCTCCGCGCGCACCAGCGCCCAGAAGACGGCCTCCGGGACCCCCAGCTGCTCCTCGCACAGCGGCGCCAGGAACCGGAAGTGGCAGGTCAGCAGTGACTTGACGATGGAGCCGGCCAGTTCGTCGGGGCCGCACCGCATCAGCACGCCGGCCGCCTCGGCCGGCAGGTCGCCGTACTCGGGCAGGTCGGTGTCCAGCAGCTTCATGTCGTCGACGAAGTCCTTGACGGCCAGCCGGGTCGGCACGTCGGCGGCGTCGTAGACGACGATCGCGTTCTCGCCGTGCGGGTTGAAGGCGATGCCGTAGCGGTGCAACAGGTGCAGCAGCGGGGGCAGCACGGCGGCGAACAGGCGGCGCAGCCAGTCCTCGGGCGTCAGCCCAGAGCGTCGCACCAGTTCGGCGACGAAGGCGCGGCCCTCGGGGTCCACATGCAGCAGCGCGGCGAGGGTGCGGGCCCGCTCCCCCGGATCGAGGTGCCCGGCGACCGGTTCGCGCCAGATGACCCCGAGCAGCTGCCGGTACCGGTACGGCGCCTGCGGCAGGCCCTCGAACACCGGATGGTGCACCGCCACCGCGGCGACCTCGCCGGGGAGGATCACCCGGCACTCGTCGCGCAGGAACTCGTCGCCGTCGCGCAGGGCGTGCACCCAGGCGGTGCTGTGCGGGGCTGCGCGCACCAGCTCGGTGGGGATGCCCCGGTACACCATCGTGTTGAGGATCGACAGCGGCAGCTTCACGTCGAAGCGGTCGGGCCGGTCCACGTTGACGAAGGTGCGGATGGACTGCTGCGCGCGGTAGGCGTCCGGCGCCCGGCCCAGCGCGACGATCCGGCCGGTGGCCAGCTGCTCGGCGAACAGCGGCACCACCACCTCGGTCCACTGCCACTCGTGCACCGGAAGCCAGAGGTAGTCCCCCGGGTCCAGGCCACGGCCGGTGAGCACGGCGGTGAACGCGTCCACCGTCGCGGGGTCGAGTTCGCGGTCCCGCACCGCCGCCGCGCCCAGGCCGGGCAGGCCGTGGTGTTCGGCGATGTCGTGGTGCGCGGCCATCCAGTGCAGCCGGATCAGGTGGCGGGCCTCCGGTGCGTGTGCGTGCCGGTCGGGGCCGGAGAAGCCGACCCGGCCCTTGTTCGCGAAGATCCATGGGTGGCCGGTCTGGTGGCCCTCCAACTCGGCGTGCGACAGCTCGGCGAGCGCCGCGACCGGCGCGCCGGTGGCGAGCAGGTGCGCGTCGGCCGACAGGGTGGCCGTCAGCTCCGCCACCGTCAGCGCGGTCACCGCCGGGTCCAGGCCCCACGCGGTGTGCAGGTCGAGCAGCAGCCGGTACGGGTCGGCCGGCGCCCCGTCGGGGGCGTGACGCACCACCGAACCGGACCGGATGCGCCACGAGTCCATGGCGACCGGCCGGCCGGTGAACTCGTACGCGATCGCGTCGGCGACGTGGACTCGGTGGCGTCCGCCGCCCAGCGGATGCGGCGTCAGCGCCTGCTCGAAGGACAACTCGGCGATCATCTTGGCGGTCAACGCCGCCGCGGCCCGGTGCCAGATCGGGGCGGTCAGCTCAGGAGGGTCGAACACAGCGGTCTCCGTCAGGGTCGGTGCAGCGGGTTGGCGGCGGTGCCGTGCATGAGGTCGAAGTCGCCGTCGCGTTCGGCGCGGTCGTGGAATCCCCCGCCGGTCAGCTGTTCACGGTTGAGCGCCACCTTGGCGAAGCGCGGCCCGAGCAGGTCGAAGGCGGCGAACTGCGGCGCCAGCTCGGGGAAGCGGGCGTGGTAGGCGTCGATCGGTTCGCGCACCAGGGACCAGAACCGCTCCTCGGGCACGCCGAGGTGCCGTTCGACGATGTCGGTGAAGAAGCGGAAGTGCCCGGCGCAGATCGCCGACAGGATGGAGTGGGCCAGGTCGGTGGCGGGCCAGCGGTGCAGCTTGGCGAATACCTCCGGCGGCAGTTGCGCGTACTCCGGCAGGTCGTCGGGGAGCACCTCCACGTCGGAGCTGAAGTCCTTGAGCGCGATGCGGACCGGCCGCTCCTCGGCGTCGCTGATGAGCACGACGTTCTCGCCATGCGGGGTGAACGAGGTGCCGTAGCGGTAGAGGTAGTGCAGCAGCGGCGGCAACAGCGCCCGCAGGTACGCCCGCAGCCAGGTGACCGGGTCCAGGCCGGAACGCTCCACCAGCTCCGCCACCACCGCCCGCCCGTCCGAGCCTTCCAGCAGCAGGGTGGCCATGGTGCGGGCCCGCTCCCCCTCCTCCAGGTAGCTGTGCACCGGCTGCCGCCAGATGGCGCCGAGCAGTTCGTGGAAGCGGTACGGCGCGTCCGGGAGCTGCGCGTAGGCGGGGTGCGCGACGCTGACCGACGCGACCTCGCCGAGGATCACGACCCGGCACTCGTCGCGCAGAAACGCGTCGCCGTCGCGCAGCCCCTGCAGCCACGTGGTCATGGGCGGCGCGCAGCCGGTCTGCGCCTCGCACAGCCCACGCCAGATCAGGGTGTTGCGGATCATGAGTGGCACCTTGACGTTGCGCCGCGCCGGGTGGTCCAGGTTGGTCAGGGTCCGCACCGACTGCAGCGGGCGGTAGCGGTCCGGCGCCGGACCGAGCTGGATCATGCTGCCCTCCGCCAGCTGCGGGGCGAACAGGGGCAGCACTACCTCGTCGGCCTGGAACGGGTGCACCGGCAGCCAGACGTAGGTGTCGGGGTCGCCGCCGCGGGCGCGGATCCGGGCGGCGAAGCCCGAGCGGGTGGCGTCGTCCAGTTCGTCGGCGAGCAACGCGGCCTGGGTCAGTCCCGGCACCGCGGTGTACCGGGCCAGCTCCGGCGCCACCGCGAACCAGATCAACCGGAGTTCGCCGGCGGCCTCGGGGGTGTACCGGGCCGCGTCGGAGGCGGAGAAGCCCAGCCGGCCCTTGTTGAGCACCAGGCAGGGGTGCCCGGTCTGGTGGGCCTCGAGGTCCTCGTGCGACAGGTCGGCCAGCTCCTTCGCGGGGCGGGCGTTGGCCAGCAGCCGCACGTCCGCGACGTGGGTGGCGGTCAGGTCGCGCACCAGGTCCGCCAGCACCGCACCGGACAGCCCGAGCACCGGGTGGGCGTCGAGGATGAACCGCACCGGGTCGACGGCGTCCTGTGACGTTCCGGCGGCGTGGCGGGTGAGGCTGTCCGGCGCGATCCGCCACACGTCGAACGTGCCCCGGCGTGCGGTGAACGAGTACCGGACGTCGTCGGGCAGGACCATCTGCCATCGTCCCGGTGGTCCGTCCGGGGCCGGGGTGATCAGGTCCTCGTAGGCCAGCTCGGCGATCGTGCGCGCCAGCAGGGCACGCCCGGCCGTACGCCACAGCGCCCGTTCAGCGGCCAGGTCGGCGGGGGGCTCGACGCTCGACTCAGACGGGTTCGGGAACACGGTTCTCCTCCATGGCGACGATCTCGGTTCGGGGGGCGGCGCGACGGCGGCCCAGGGACACCAGCACCGCCAGGACCAGGAACACGGCGGCGCCGGTCAACAGCGGCCCCGGCAGTGCCACCGCGACGGCGGCGGTGGCGACGATCGGGCTGGCCAGCATCGCGACGGTGCTGACGGTCTCCACCGCGGCGAAGGCCGGGCCGCGGACGCCGGTCGCGGCGAAGATCCGCAGATCCAGGGCGACCTGTCCGAGACCGAGACCCGCGCCGAAGACCAGCCTGCCGACCGCGACGAGGGCCGGGTGCTCGGTGAGGGCCTGCACCAGCAGTCCCACCGCGGCCAGGACGAATGCGGCCGGCAGCAGCGCCCGGCCGAGGCGGCGCCGGGCGGCCTCGGCGGCCGGCAGCACCGCCAGGGCGGCGACGCTGGGCAGCAGGAACAGTCCGGCGGCCAGCAGCGGGCCGGCTCCGGCGTCCTCCACGTACGCGGTGAAGAAGGGCCGCACGACGTTGCGGCCGATCTCCACGACGAACACGATCCCGGCGACCAGCGCCACCGCGGACACCACCGCCGCCCGGGCCGGCCGGCGGGCGAGCGCCGGGGCGGCTGACTGCGCCTCGGCGGCCGGGGGCGCCTCCACGGCGGACGCCGCCACGAGCGTTGGTGACGCCTCCACGGCGGACGCCGCCACGAGCGTTGGTGACGCCTCCACGGCGGACGCCGCCAGGGTTGCCGGCGCCTCCGCGGCGGGCGGTGCCGCTGCGGTGGCCGGTCGGCGGCCCAGCACCCGGTGGCAGGCGTAGGCCAACCCGACGTCGAGGACGGCGAACGCGGCCAGGCCGACGCGCGGCTGCGGCATCGCCATGATCCCCGCGCCGACCAGCGTCGCCGCCACCGTCGCCGCGTGGGTGACGACGGCGAACGCGCGGACCTGCGGCAACCGGTCGTCGCCGTCGCCGAGCGCGACCAGCGCCGGGTACGCCAGCGCCATGGCCATCGTCGCGGCGACCAACGCCACCGACACGGCGGTGAACGCCGCGTACGTGGGCGTGACGGCGAGCGCGAGGTCGAGCACCGCGGCGGCGACGAGCCCGACGACCACCAGCCGGTGCGCGGGCCAGCGGCGGGCCGCCAGCCCCCACAGCGGCAGGGCGATCACGGCGGCGGCCCGGCACGCCCACACGTACGTGCCGGTCGCCGTCAGGTCCGTGAGCCCGAACAGCTCGCGGAACAGCTGCGGGTAGAACGGGCTCAGCGCGCTGTCGGCGATGAGGTGCAGGGCCACGACGCCGAGCAGGACCATCCGGCCGGCCCGCCGGTTCACCCCGCCCGCCTTCCAGGCGTGACCGCCGGGGCGGGCGTGCGTACCGCGCTCATCCTCCGACCCCGAAGCTGGTGAACGCCGTACGCTCCGGCAGCCGGTACGCCTTGCCGCCGGTCAGCGCGTTGAGGATCGTGGCGCTGCGCCACGCGCCGAGGCCGAGGTCGGGGGCTCCGACGCCGTGGCTGTGGGCCTCGGCGTTCTGCACGAACACCGAGCCGGTCACGCGCGGGTCCACCGAGAGCCGGTAGTCGGCGTCCACCCGGTAGCGGCCCTGCTCGTCGAAGTCGATGAGGTCGGCCAGGGGTTCGAGCAGCGCCGGCCGGCGGGCAGCGTACCCGGTGGCGAGGACGACCCCGTCGGTGCGCACCTGGAACTCGCGGTCCTGCTGGGTCTGCCGGCAGGTCAACGCGTACCCGTCGGTCGCGGCGGCCGCGTACGTGACGGCGACGTTGGGCATCATGGTGACCTCGGGACGCCGGCCGCCGATGCTGCGCTCGTACAGCACGTCGTGGATCTCGGCGATGGTGTCCGCGCTGATCGCCTTGTACAGCTGCCACTGCGCGGGCAGCAGCCGGTCCCGGACCGGTTGGGGCAGGTGGCGGAAGTAGCGCGTGTAGTCGGGGGTGAAGTGCTCCAGCCCGAGCTTGGAGTACTCCATCGGGGCGAACGCCGGCGAGCGGGTCAGCCACCGCACGTGCCAGCCGGTGTCGTCCGCGCGGCGCAGCAGGTCGAGGAACACCTCGGCGCCCGACTGCCCCGAGCCCACCACGGTCACGTCGCGGGCCCCGGCCAGTGCCGGGACGTGGTGGAGGTACTGCCCGGAGTGGAACACCTCCGTGCCCAGCACGGCGGCGAACGGCGGCGGGACGACGGGCTCGGTGCCCACGCCCAGCACCACGTGGCGGGCGGCCACCGTACGGGCGGCGCCGGTCGCGGTGTCGCGCAGCTCCACCAGGAATCGGTCCGCATCCCAGCGCACCGCCTCCACCCGGGTGCCGAACCGGCACGACGGCAGCGACTCGGCCACCCACCGGCAGTAGTCGTCGTACTCGCGGCGGGGGATGTGGAAGCGTTCGGCGAAGTAGAAGGGGAACAGCCGATCGTGCTCGCGCAGGTAGGCCAGGAACGACCACCGGCTGGTCGGGTCGACCAGGGACACCAGGTCGGCGAGGAACGGCACCTGCAGGCGGGCGCCGTCGAGCAGCATGCCCGGGTGCCAGCTGAATGCCGGACGTGCGTCGACGAACACGGCGCGCACGTCGTCCAGGGGGTCGGCGAGTGCGGCGAGGCCGAGGTTGAACGGCCCGATGCCGACGCCGACGAGGTCGTACTCGTCCATCATGCGACCGCCTCCGCGCGGGTGCCGTCACCGGCGGCGCGCACGGCGTCGAGCAGCGCGTCCACGTCGGCGGTGGTGGCGTGGGGGTTGAGCAGGGTCAGTTTCAGCCAGACCGCCCCGTCGATCTCGGTGCGGCCGATGACGGCGGCGCCGTCGCGCAGCAGCCGACGGCGCAGGTCGCCGTTGACCGTGTCGGTGTGTGCCGGATCGGCGCGGTAGCGGAACACGACGGTGCTGAGCACGGGCGGCGCGGCGAGTTCGAGCCGGCCGTCGGCGCTGATCCGGTCGGCGGCGTGCCTGGCCAGGTCGTGGCAGGCGTCGACGAGCCGGCCGACGCCGCGGCGGCCGAGTGCCCGCAGCGTCACCGCGATCTTCAACGCGTCCACTCTGCGGGTGGTGCGCAGCGAGTGCCCGAGGAGGCTGGGGTAGCCGGCGGCCTCGTCGTCGGCCGGGTTGAGGTACGCCACCCGACGCGCCAGAGGTCGCAGCGCCCCGGCGGCGCCGGCGAGGAACACCCCGGCCGCCACCGGCTGCCACCCGAGCTTGTGCAGGTCGAGGGCGACCGAGTCGGCACGGTCGAGGCCGTCGAGCAGCCCGGCGAGTCGATCGGAGAACAGCGCGCCGCCGCCGTAGGCGGCGTCCACGTGGGACCAGGCGCCGTAGCGCCGCGCCAGCGCGGTCACCTCGGGCAGCGGATCGATGCTGCCGAAGTCGGTGGTGCCGGCGGTGGCGACCACCGCCGCCGGGATCAGGCCGTCGCGGACGGCGGCGGCGAGGTGGTCGTCCAGAGCGGCGGGATCCATCCGGTACGCCCCGTCGACGGCGACGGCGACGACCGACTCCTCGCCCAGCCCGAGCAGGGCGGCGTTGCGACGCACCGAGAAGTGGGCCACCTCGCTACAGAAGATCCTCAGCCGGGTGCCGGCCGGGCCGAGGCCGTGCACCGCGGCGGAGCGCCCGCTCGTCTTCTCGACGGCGGCGTCGCGGGCCAGGAGCAGGCCCATGAGGTTGGACTCGGTTCCGCCGGAGGTGAGGACGCCGGCGGCCTCCGGGCCGTAGCCGACCAGGCCGGCGAGCGCGCGGATCACCCACGGCTCCAGGGCGGTGGCCGAGGGCCCCTGGTCCCAGGAGTCGAGCGACGGGTTGAGGGCGGCGGCGACGACCTCGGCGGCCACGGCCACGGCCAGCGGCGGGCAGTGCAGGTGCCCGGCGCAGCGCGGGTCGGCCGGGTCGGCGGTGCCCGCCGTCAACTCGCCGGTCAGCGCGGTGACGGCCTCGATGGCGCCGACGCCGTGCTCGGGCAGCGGGGAGCCGTCGAGGGCGGCGGCGACCCCGGCGGCGACCGTTGCCGGGTCTCCGGTCGGGAGCGGGCCGCCACGACGGTGGGCTCCCGCTGCCATCGCCCGCAACGCCGCGGCGATCATCGGTTCGAGCGCCGCCGGACCGGACGATCCCCCGGCCAGGCTGTCGGCACCGACGGTCACGCCGGCGGCGGGAGGGTCATCGAGTGCGGCGGTCATGCCGACACTCCGGCGTACTGGCGCTCGGCCGCCGCGACCGCGTCGGCGAGCCGCTCCACCACGGCGGTCGCTTGTTCGTCGCTGATGGTCAGCGGCGGCAGGAGCCGCACCACGGCATCGTCACGGCCGCCCAGTTCCACCATGAGTTCCCGTTGCAGGCACTGGCTGCGGATGTCGCGGGCAAGCTCGGGGGCCGTCGGCCGCGCTCCTCGCGCGTCGGGCGCCGCGTCCGGGCGCACGATTTCCATACCGATCATGAGGCCGCGTCCCCGTACCTCGCCGATGCACGCCTGGCGGGCCTGTACGTCGCGCAGCTGCCGCATGATGCGGTCACCCACGTCGGCGGCCCGCTGGACGAGGCCCGCTTCGGTGACGTACCGCAGCGTCGCCGCACCGGCGGCCATCGCGAGCTGGTTGCCGCGGAAGGTTCCGGTGTGGGCACCGGGGGCCCAGCTGTCCAGTTCCTCGCGGTAGACGATCACGGCCAGCGGCAGGCTGCCGCCGATGGCCTTGGACAGCACCATGACGTCCGGCACCACGCCACTGTGGTCGACGGCCCAGAAGGCGCCGGTACGGCCGACCCCGGTCTGCACCTCGTCGACCACGAGTGGGATGCCGTGTTCGGTGGTCAGCTCGCGCAGCCGGCGCATCCAGGTGTCGGGGGCCGGGATGGTCCCACCTTCGCCCTGCACCGGTTCCACGATCATGGCTGCGGGAGGCAGCATGCCGGAGTGCGAGTCGGTCAGCGTCGTCTCCAGGTACCGGGCGGCGATGTCGGCGCCCATCTCGCCACCGATACCGAACGGGCACCGGTAGCCGTACGGGAACGGCATCCTGGTGACGTCGAGGCCGGCCGCGCCCAAGGGGGTCTTCACCTCGACGTTGGCGCTGACGGCGAGGGCGCCGGCGGTCATACCGTGGTAGGCGCCGGTGAAGGTGACGACGTTGCGCCGACCGGTGGCGGTGCGGGTCAGCTTGAGGGCCGCCTCGACGGCGTCGGTGCCGGCGGGGCCACAGAAGTGCACTCGCCACCCGGCCGGTCCGCCCGGCATGGTCTCCAGCAGCGCGCTGGTGAAGTCGTCCTTTTCGGACGTGCCCATGTCGAGCACGTGCAGCGGCGCGCCGGAGTCCAACACCCGGCGGATAGCCTCGACCACCACGGGGTGGTTGTGTCCGAGTGCGAGGGTGCCGGCGCCGGAGAGGCAGTCGAGGTACTGCCGCCCGTCGGCGCCTTCTATCGTCATGCCGTGGGCTCGGACCGGCACGATCGGGAAGGAACGCGCGTAGGTCCGCGCAGCGGACTCGCGACGGCGCTGCCGATCCAGGACGGCAACGGGGGACGGGTCGCCAGCCCGTGCAGGGGCGAAAGCCATGAGACCTCCTATGGTTAGGCTAACCTAACCATAGGAGGCGCGTGGTGTCACCACTCCCCTACCGTCCGCCCCGCGACGGCCATGTGGTATTGCAGACCGTCCATGCCTCGCTGAGCTGCGAAACGGCAGAAGGCCGCGATCTTTCGATGGCTCTGATGCGACAGCCACCGCCGCCAACGGGTGAAGATGCCGGACGACACCCCTTCGCGGCATCAGCGAAGGTGGCCGGCTGGCCCGCCTGAAGGGCGGGCTGCCGGCTGCACCTCGCTGCCGACGTGCTCCCTGGTCCGGCCTTGGCCGACGCGGGTCACCCGCCGGCCATCGCTCCCAGGATGATGAACGGCTCCTCGCCGGCGGTGACCTGCTCGGGCAGCGGCGCGTCGGGCGACTCGTTGGACAGATCCTCCTGGCAGGCGTAGAAGCGGACGAACGGGCGGCGCTCGCCGCTGTGCCGGTCGCGGATGGTGCCCAGCAGCATCGGGTACCGCGCCTCGAGGCTGTCCAGCACCAGCCGCTGGGTGGCCGGCCCGTCCATGTCGAGGCGCACCTCGCCCGTGACGTGCGCCAGGTTCTTCAGGTGGGCCGGCAGGACCACCCGGATCATGGCAGCACCTGGACTTCCACGGAGAGCACCGCCGGCAGGTCCCGGACGATCGGCGCCCAGCTGTCGCCCCCGTCGGCCGAGTGGTAGACCTGGCCACCGGTGGTGCCGAAGTAGATCCCGCACGGGTCGAGCGTGTCGACCGCCATCGCGTCGCGCAGGACGTTGACGTAGCAGTGGGACTGCGGCAGGCCCCTGGTCAACGGCTCCCACTCGCCGCCGCCGGTGCGGCTGCGGTAGACGCGCAGCCTGCCCTCCGGCGGGTAGTGCTCGGAGTCGCTCTTGATCGGCACCACGTAGACGGTCTCCGGCTCGTGCGCGTGCACCGCGATCGGGAACCCGAAGTCCGACGGCAGGTCGCCGCTGACCTCGCGCCAGTTCGCGCCGGCGTCGTCGCTGCGCATGACGTCCCAGTGCTTCTGCATGAACAGGGTGTCCGGCCGGGACGGGTGCTGGGCGAGGCGGTGCACGCAGTGGCCGACCTCCGAGTCCTGGTCGGGGATCTCGCCCGAGCGCAGGCCCTTGTTGATCGGCAGCCAACTGGCGCCGCCGTCGTCGCTGCGGAACGCGCCCGCCGCCGAGATGGCGACGTAGATCCGGTCCTTGTTCGCCGGGTCCAGGATGATCGTGTGCAGGCACATGCCGCCGGCACCGGGCTGCCACTTCGCCCCGGTCCGGTGCGTACGCAGGCCGGTCAGCTCGGTCCACTTGCCGCCGCCGTCGGTGGTGACGTAGAGGGCGGCGTCCTCGGCGCCCGCGTAGACGGTGTCCGGGTCGTCGCGGGACGGCTCCAGGTGCCAGATGCGCTTGAACTCCCACGGGCGCGGGGTCCCGTCGTACCACAGGTGTTCGCCGACGTCCCCGGCGTAGGCGAAGTCGTTGTCGACCGTGGTCCAGGACCTGCCGCCGTCGTCGGACCGCTGGATCAACTGGCCGAACCAGCCGCCGGACTGGGACGCGTACAGCCGGTCCGGGTCGGCGGGCGACCCGGTGAGGTGGTAGATCTCCCAGCCGCCGAAGTGCGGCCCCTCGACCGTCCAGTCGTCGCGCCTGCCGTCGGACGTCAGCACGAACGCGCCCTTACGTGTTCCCACCAGCACTCTCACGCCGCTCATATCCTCATCCTTCTCCTCGTTCCCCTGGCTGGACCGACCGCCGCGCCGAAACTCATCGGTCTTCGCCAGTCGTACTCCCCGGGTACGACGATTCGGCGTCCTGGCCGAGCCGAGAGCCGACCGACGGTCGCCCCGTTCCTACTGCTCGGGCGTCGACGGCAGGTGGGCTTTCGCGTCTTCGTAGGTGGCGTTGCCGCCCGGCCCGGCCGGGCCGTAGACGAGGTTCAGCACGCCGGTCTGGAACACCTGCGACGAGATCAGGGTGAGCGGAATCGGGGGGAGACCCTCGTCGAACAGCCGCATGCCCCTGCGTACCGCGATCGGGTGCACCAGCAGGTGCAGCTCGTCCAGCAGCCCGGCGTCCAGTAGCTGCCGGACGACGGAGACCGAGCCGCTCATGCCGATCGTGCCGTCACCCGGCTCCTTCTTCAACGCGGTGACGGCCTCGACGAGGTCGCCGCGCAACTGCTCGGAGTTCCGCCAGGTGAACTGGAGCCGCTGGCGCGACACCACGATCTTGCGGGTGTCGCCGAGCTTCCGGGCGAAGGGGGCGTCGTCCCCGCCGGCCGCTTCCCGGTCGGGCCACGCCCCGGCGAAGCTGTCGTACGTCCTGCGGCCCAGCAGCAGGACGTCCGCCGCGCCGAGGGTGGCGTCCACGGCGGCACCCATCTCGTCGTTGAAGTACGGGAAGTGCCACTGGTCGGGCGCCTCGACGACGCCGTCGAGCGAGATGAACAGTCCTGCCTTGATCGTTTTCATGCCGGGCCTCCCCCGTGGTCGCTGAACGTTCCGTCATCCGCCGAGACCGCGCGGGCGCGATCAACTCATCGGTCGGATCCGGACCGGGCACCGCAAACCCTAGGCGAGCGGGCCCTGCGGCGCCCCGCTCCGCGCCGCCGACAGTCGTCTCGGGGCCGGTCGACGTGCAGCAAAGCAGGATGGATGGCCGCCGCCGGACCGGTTCCGGTGGGAACGAGGGATCCCCGTCGAACCGCAGGCAGGGAATCAGCGGTGGAGCCGGCGGGCGCAGGGGCCGTCGTGGTCGGCGCGGAGCAGGCAGCGCCGGCCGCCGGGCATCAGCAGGTCGCAGAAGACCCGATGGCGTACGTTCTGGTCGTCCTCTGCGGAGACCGTGGTCTCCCCGGGGTCGGTCTGCGGCAGCACGCGCATCCAGCGGCCGACCACCCGAGCGAGGCGCTGCGCGGCGGGCAGGTCGGCGGCGAGGATCGGCACGTGGATGACGTACCGCTGGGTCACCGCTCGGGTCCCCCGACCTGGCGGGCGCGGGCCTGCTCGGACTGCCAGCGGCGCAGCGCCTCCTTGATGACGGCGGCCTCCCGGCGGCTGGCGGCCAGCGCGGCGTGGACGGCGGCCAGGTCGCCGGCGACCCGGTCGAGGAAGGCGTAGACGTCGTCGGGCTCCAGGCCGCGGCGTCCGAGCCCGACCGGCTTGAAGCGGCGCTCGCGCACCTGCCACGGCAGCAGACTGGTGTACGCGCTGGAGCGGTAGGTCGCTGCGCTTCGCTGGGCCGGTCGCTGGTTGCGGACGCTCATCCGTTCTTGCTCCCTCGCTTGTCGTCGGTGGAAGGGTGGGCCGCCCGCCCTCCCCGCACGGGCGGACCCACCCGGCCCTGCCACCGCAGCTTCGATCAGCGGTACGGCAGCACGGCTCTTGGTGGTCAGCTTGTGACACAGGGGAGCCGCGACACAACGCTCCAGAGCGGATTTTTCGCCAGATGTCTTGACTTTCTTTACTGCAACCTGTAGGGGTTTCAGGGCGACGTCACGCGGTGTCGCAGGACGGAATCAGGGAGTGCTCGGATGGTCGAAGGCATCGGATCGACCGTGCCCCGCGGCCTGGGCGCGATCCGCGTGCTCGACGTCAAGGCGATGTGCGAGCTGTACGGCGTCTCGGCGGAGATGACCGAGGCGATGAAGGGGCTGGCCGCGGAGACGAAGTCGAAGGGCTGGTGGCACGCGTACGGAGACGCGGTGCCGAGCTGGTTCGAGCTGTACGTCGGCCTGGAATCCGCCGCCGCCCACCTGCGGCAGTACGAGGAGACACTGATCCCCGGCCTGTTACAGACTCGCGAGTACGCGCTCGGGCTGGCTCGGCTCGACCGCCCGTCGGCCACTGAGGAGGAGCGGGAGCGAGCAGTCGAGGTGCGATTGCAGCGGCAGAGCCTCGATACGGGTACTCCCGTTCGCCGCCGGGCCGCACTCCGGCGCGGTCACCGGCTCCTTCCGCCACGGGTGCGGGGCGACGCGGGAAACACGTCGGGGAGGGACGGTGAACCGCCCCTCCCCGGTGTTGAACGAGCCGCCTCAGGACAGGAACTTGTCCAGGGCCGCCTCGATGGTGCCGGAGTCCGGCGACGCGTACGACTTCATGGTGGTCTTGTCGTACGAGATGACGATCGGGCACCGGTTCGCCGGGGCGCTCACGGTGCCGCCGTCGCCGATCTTCTCGCCGGTCTTCGCCGCGTAGAAGGTCAGGGTGTAGCGCGACGAGATGTAGTCGATGGTGACCTGCTTGTCCGAGCTGTCCTTGTACTGGCACTTCCTGGGCGTGCCCTCGCTGCCCTCGACGAACTTGAGGCAGCCGACCACGGAGACCGTCTCGAAGTCGGCGGTCTTGGCGTAGTACGGCTTGTTCGAGTCGATCGACTTCGACGACCAGGACGTCAGTCGGTCGGGGTTGTTCGAGAAGACGTACGCCTTGGCGCCGGACGCGCCGTTGTAGGGCGCCGCGTTGAGGATCTGGCTGCCCTCGCAGACGTCACCCAGGTCGCTGGAGTAGCGGGCGGTCACCGCGTTGTTGCTGTTGCCTGGATCCTGCGACTCGGACTGCCCCGGGGTGGGGGTGGCGTCGGTGCCGGGCTCGGTGCTGGATCCGCTCGGGGCGGCGGACGCGACCGGGGTGGGATCGTCGTCGTCGTTGACGAGGACGAACCCGACGCCAGCGCCGCAGAGCACGAGCAGGACCACCACGGCGGCGGACAGGCCGATGATCAGGCCCTTGTTCGACTTCCGCGGCGGCGGGACGGGGGCCCCGAACTGCGGTGGCTGCCCTGGCTGGCCGTATCCGGGGTGCCCGCCCTGCGGGGCCGGCGGCCCGCTCCACGGGGTTACGTTCGGATCCGGCTGCCCTCCGTACGGAGGGTGACTATGGGTCATCTGAAGCCCTTATCGCTGTCGATGTATCCCCAGGCACGGGGATCATGCAACAGGGTAGTGAGCGCTCCAAATCGCAACCGTTGTCAACGATCCGGTCGAGTCCCAGGTCGTAGCCGCCGGAATCCTGGCCATCACACTCCGTGTTGGAGCGCGGGTGCCGCACATCGACGAGACCGGAGGCGTCGGAGGCGCGAATCCGGGCCTCCGCAGCGGGATTCCGCTCCTCGCGTCGCTCTGGTGCGGACGCCACTCGGGGCACGTCTCCTCGCGTGACGAGGGTCACCCATGCCGGCGTCGCCTTCACCCGGCTCCTGGGACCTACATCGCCTGCGGCCCCACCCCTCTCCACGCGGCGCCGGCGTCGTCTTCGGCGATCGGGCCACCCTGAGCACCTATCGCCGCCTACCCTCCGTCACCGAGTGCTGGACCTTGCCGGCCTGCTCCGTCGGGCCGGGTCAGGTGGCGATCACCTGCTCGGCGAGGGCGTCGGCGCGGGCGAAGATCTCCGGACGTCCCCACCGGTCCTCCGCACAATCTTCTGACTGAGCCGGATCCCGCTCTTCTCCAGTTCGGCGCGCTTCGCCGCGAAGGGCTTGTTGCCCAGCTCCGGCTTGTAGCCGGTGAGAGTCAGGTTCCCCAGGGTGTGGAGCAGCGCCTCGTGCATCTCGTCGAGGTTCTCGTCCGGCCCGAGGTCGCCGTGCCGCGCTGGCGGCGGTCGAGCAGGTGCAGAGCCAGCGGGTAGACGGTCGTCGTGCCCCAGGCGCTCAGCCGCTCCAGCCGCTGTCGTACGCCCGGGTCCTTCTCCTCGGCGGGGTGGAGGATGACCCGGAGCAGCGCGCCGAGGCGGGCGAACCGCTCCACCTCCGCCTCGATCTCGGCCTCCACGCGAATCCGTTCGAGCCGCGTCTGCTGGGTCGAGTAGATGTCGGTCTGCTTCACGCGCGGGTCGCGGTGGACCAGGTCGAGCCAGAAGAGCAGTTCCAGCTCCGCCGGCTGCAACTGACGCTGCATCGGCAGCCAGAGAGCTTCGTAGACGATCTCACCCCGACTGGGCAGGCGCATGAAAAGGTAGTTGCGCAGCAGGTCGGCCTGGGTGAGCCTCAGCCCGGTGTTGTTCAGCGACTCGAAGATCCGATACACGTTGTCGCCGGGTTGGGCGGTGACCGCCACCAGTCTCAGACCGGTGATGATCGCGCTTTCGATACGCTCGATGTCGAGCGGGTTGTCCGGATCGTTGACGGTCAGCGCGTCGGCGAAGAATTGGTATGCCACGCTCACCGCGTGGTTCCTGTCGGCCTGCGGGGTCGACTTCACGCAGGCCACGTAGGCGTCGCGGTCCGCCTGAGTGGGAACGAGCTTCAGCCAGCGCTCTTCCTCGAAGGGGTTGCTCAGGTACTGATGGTCGAGCCGGACGCGGTGCTTGGGGCCCTCCCGCTCGGCGCGGTGATCGCGGATCGCGCAGAGCAGGATGGACAGGGTGGTGAGCCGCTCCTGCCCAAACCCCATCCATTTCGGACCCGCGCCTGAGTCGGCAAGACAACCAGACCACGGGCGGGCGGAGCAACCCGCGAAAGACGCAAAGGGCACCAGAGTGGCCGGTCGCCCTGTCGGCTTCCTGACAGGGCGACCGCCACCCCGGGCCCGCGACCGTTTCGCGCCCTCAGCGCGACGACGAGGCCGCGCGGACGAAGGCCGCCCAGGCGTCGGGGGTGAAGGCGAGCACCGGGCCGGTGCGGTCCTTGCTGTCGCGCACGGCGACGACGCCCGGCAGGTTGTCGGCGACCTCGACGCAGTTGCCGCCGTTGTCGCCGCTGCGGGTGCTGGTGCGCCAGTTCGCGCCGGTCAACTCAACCATGGTGAACCTCCTGCATGATCTTCCCGATCAGGTGTCGGGACTGCTCCTCGTCCAGGGCCAACGAGTCGAGGCTGGCCCAGGTCTCCTCGTACGCGGAAATCTCCTCCTTCCGGTCGAGGTACAGCGCGCCGGTCAGCGACTCGCTGTAGACCACCGACGGTTCGGGCTCGACGCGGTTGCCGGGCGGGAAGTCGAGCACCACGAACGCGCCCGCGACCGCGCCGTGGTGCAGCCCGGCGGCCAGCGGCACGACCCGGATCGACACGTGGGGCAGGCGGCTCACCTCCACCAGGTGCCGAAGCTGCTCCGCCATCGTCGCCGGGCCGCCGACGCTCCGCAGCAGCACCGCCTCGCCGAGCATGGCGTCGAACCGGGGCGGCGGGGGCAACCGCCGCAGCAGCAGGCCCTGCCGTTGCAGCCGCACCTCGACCAGGCGCTCCCGCTCGTCCTCGGTCAGGCCCGGCCGTCGCTGGCAGACGGCCGTCGCGTATCCCCGGGTCTGCAACAGCCCGGGGACCAGCGCGTCGTCGTGCTCGCGCAGCCGGCACGCGGCGGACTCCAGGCCGACGTACAGCTCGAACCACTCGGGGATCGTGTCGCCGTACGAGTGCCACCAGCCCTTCACCCTCGTCTCGCCGGCCAGGGCGACCAGCGCGCCGGCCAGCTCGGGCGTCGCCGCGTACAGCTCGCACATCGCCCGCACGTCGAGCCCGCGCACCCCACACAGGCCCGCCTCGATCCGCCACACCTTCTGCCGGCTGCACTGCAACGCCTCCGCCGCGCCGTCCAACGTCATCCGCGCCTCGGTCCGCAGCTCCCGCAGCGTCCGCCCGAGTTGCCGGCGCGGCACCGTCGACCCCAGGTCCTCAGCCATCCGATCCCCGCCCCTCGACTGTCCGGTCCGCTCGGCGCTGCCGGGCGCCGGGCGGCTTCGGGTCGTAGCGGTCCGCGCGCTCGTTCCGCGCGGGAGCCGCCCGCCGCCGCGCGGGCCGCTCGTAGACGACCGCGCCGTCGCACCGCGAGGTCGCCAACCCATCGGGTACGCCGTCAGGTGCGCTCGGCCGCCGGTAGCGGCCCGGCACGTCCCCGTCGGGTACGACCTGCCCGGTCAGGTCGGCTCCGGCCCGCCCGGGCCGCAAGAACCACTTCCACCGCCTACCCATGCCCCTCCCACCTTCGTCCGCTGGTCACCGCCACTTTACAACCAAACAAGTCAACCAAGCCATAGATTGTAAAGATGGCATAGGTTGCAAGATCGAACATCGCCTGTGATGGACTCCGCGGATGGCGCCCTATGAGCCGCTGTGGCGAAGAATCCGGCGGGAGATTCAGGCCAAGATCACTGTCGGGATCTTGAAGCCTGGCGACAAGCTACCCACGACCCGGGAGCTTGCGGCGCAGTACGACACCTCGGGCGTCACCGTCAGGAAGGCCATTGACCTCCTGATCGAGGCCGGCGTCCTGGAGGGTAGGCAAGGGGTTGGCGTCTTCGTCACCGATACGTCGGAGCAGGATTCGTAGAACCCGGGCGACGCATACACCGAACCGGGGCCGAACAGCCAGACACAACCAGGTCGGGGCCGGCAGTGCGGCGATAGCCCCCGTTCGAGCCAGGCGCTTCCGCTGTCAGTTCGCGTCCTCCTACCGTGGTGGGGTGGAAAAGCTTCGGCTGATCGCGAGCCAGGAGGTGCAGGAGATGCTCGGCGTCTCCCGTACGCGCTCCTACCAGATCACCAACTCGAAGACCTTCCCCGACCCAGTGGCCGTCCTCTCGGTCGGGCGGATCTGGCGGGCCGAGGACGTAGAGCGGTGGATCAGAGACCACCGACCGGATCTCCAGGACGCAGCAGAGTAGCCCCGGTCCTACGTGACCAAGGGCGTCGCGGTCGCCGCGCAGGCCCCCGGCTGCACGGAGCGTTGCATCGGGTCGCCGACCGGCCGACGCATCAAAGGACCTCTGCGTCGGTCATGGCGCCCAACGCGACCCTGCACACATCTGCCTGCCGCCGGGACTGCTCGGCGACTCCTTGGCAGTTCCCCAGCCGCGCCAGGTCCCGCGCCAGACTGTCGAAGCCGCGTTCGGCGATCCGGTAGTCACCGGCCAACATACGGACGTTGGCCAGGTCGAACCGGAGCGCGACGGCCTGCTCCCCGATCCAGTGTTCGCTGTTGCGCGCGGGCCGCAACGCCTGCTCGAGCACCTCCGCGGACTGCACGAACCGTTCATGCTCGGCAAGCTCCCGGACGCGGGCGTGCAACTCCGAAAGGTTCCGGGGCGGCCACTGGGCTGCGGTGCTGGTGGCAGCCGGCCCGGGCGTGGCGTCGGAGCGGGTGGGCCGGCTCCCGTCGGGCTCAGCGGCAAAAGGCCGGAGAAGGCGCAACACGTCCGCGGCCGACGCGGGCCGGTCGTCCGGTTTCTTGGCGAGCAGGCAGAGGAGCAGGTGCGCCAGGTCATCGGGGACGTCGGGCCGGTGATCCGTGACGACAGGTACGGGTGACGACAGGTGGCACTGGAGCATCTGGAGTGCGTTCCTGGCCTGGTAGGGAGGCTTGCCCGTGAGCATCTCGAAGAGGATGCAGCCGAGCGAGTAGAGGTCCGCGCCTGGCCCGACGGGCTCACCCGAAGCCTGCTCCGGGGCGATGTAGGCCGGCGTGCCAAGGGTGCGACCGGTCGCCGTGAGCCGTGACGCCTCCGCCGGCCCCACCAGCGCGGCGACACCGAAGTCGAGTACCTTCACTCCCGCGGTAGCGACGATGAGGTTTTGCGGCTTGAGATCGCGGTGTACCAGGGATGCGGCGTGCGCCGCGTCCAGGACCGAGCAGACCTGCACGGCGATCAGGGCGGCCTGCGCCACGGGCAGCCGCTCCTGCTCGGCGATGAGGTCGGCAAGCCGCGTGCCCTGGACCAACTGCATGACGATGTACAGGTCGTCGCCGTGCTCGCCGAGGTCGTGAATGGTCGGCACGCCAGGGTGGTCGAGGCGGGCGGTCACCCGCGCCTCCCGTCGGAAGCGCTTGACCGCGACGTCCCGCTCGTCCTCCGGCACCTCCATCTGCCGGAGGAACTTGACCGCCACGGGCCGGTCGAGTCGCTCGTCGTAGCCCGCCCAGACCTGGCCCATCCCGCCGCGTCCGATGGGATACGTCAGCTCGTACCGGTCGGCGATGCGGTCTCGCGCCTGCACCTCTGGCCTCCCCTTGTCGCACGCTTACCCCTGCCTGAGCAGGGGCCGCCCTCACGTTAGCTGCCGCTGCACCAGCCGGCTGGTGAGGAACGGGCTGGGCGTGCCGTGCCAGAACACCGCCAACTCGTCCCGAGGGCGGGTGGCCGCGACGAAGAGCAGCGACCGGTCGCGCTGGCGCTCGCGCTGGTAGCGCTTGGGATCGGAGTCCCGGTACCGGCTGATCATCTGCCGGGGAACGAGCCCGTCGCTGACCCCAGCGATGATCATGCGCTGGTATTCGAGGCCCTTGAAGCGGTGCATCGTGCCGACGTGAACGCCGTCCGGCTGCCTGGGGCCGTCCGGGCCGATCTCCACGACTGGCAGTCCGTCCGCCTCCAGGCGGCTGATCACCTCAGCCGCGAGCTCCCTGGTGGGTACGCAGATAGCCACCGAACCGTCGATCGGGTTGCCCCAGTCCCGCAGCTGCGCAGCGATCAGATCGCGTTCCTGGGCCCAGGTCGCCGCGCCCCGGAAGACCGGTCGGCCGCCCCGCAGCAGCGAACGGTAGCCGGCCAGGTCCTCCTCGCCGCCGTCGAGATCGTCGTACACCTCCCCCGTCATGATCTGCAGGGCGTCGGCCAGGATCTGACGCGTCGTGCGGTAGCTCAGGGTCAACCGGGACGAGCGGCCACGAATGTTGATGCCGAGGCTGCCCAGGGTGACGTGGTTGTCGTAGATCCGCTGGTGCGTGTCACCGGTGAGGAACATGTCGTCGGGGCCGGGAGCGACCATGGCCCGCAGCATCTTCCAGTGAGCCGCGCTGAGGTCCTGCGCCTCGTCGACCACCACATGCCGGTAGCGCGGGCGGTAGAAGCCGCCGGACGACGACTCCCCGGAGGCGCTGGCACCGGTGGCGGCGCGATCCATTTCGAGCCGCGCTGCCCGCTGGGCGATCTGCCGCCACGTCCAGACGCCCCGGGCCTCCAGCCAGGTGGTGAAGCGCTCGGTCAGCTGCCAGATCTGGTCCCGCTCGATCCGGGTCAGCGTACGACCGCGGTTGGGCCGGCGGGCCCTGAAGTATTCGGCCCGTGAGTTGAGCACCTGGCCGAGGATCACCTGGTTCCACTCGGCGGCGAGGAACTCCGCCCCCCAGCCAGATTCCCCCGTCTCGAGAAGGAACTCACTCCACAGTTCGGGCACCTGGTTGTCGTCGACCACCTTCCGGCCGCCGCCCGCCTTCGCCTCCGTCACCACCCGGCTGGCGAGCCGGTCGATGTTGACGATGTCGACGCGCGCCACCAACTCCTGCCCGCCGAGGGCCAACAGCCGGGTACGCAGATCGGCGGCGAGGTTCCGGTTGAAGGTGGTGAGCAGGATGGGCCTGTCCGACCCGGGCGGCAACTGCCGGGCAAGGTGCGCCACCCGGTGCAGGGCGACGATCGTCTTGCCGGTGCCCGGGCCACCACCGACCCGGGCCGGCCCCTTGTACCTGTGCTCGACCAGCTTCCGCTGCGTGGGGTGCAGGAAGATCTGCCACCGCTCGAACGCCTCGCCGAGCATCGCCTGCAGCGCCTCGTCGTCGGAGGTCACCTGGGTGGCCGGCCGTTCCACCGCCGCCTCGAAGTCCTCCGGGTCGACCGGGTCCTCGGCGCGTACCGGGTCGGTGACCTGCTTGAGCACCTCGTCGTAGGGAGTGCCGTCGAAGAGCGCGAAAAGCACGTCGGTGGTGAGCTGCGGTGCCCGGTCGAGCAGCTCCAGCAGCTCGGCCTCGGTGGTGAGTTCCCGGATCTGCGGCAGCAGCGGCTCCGACACGCCGAGCTCCAGAAGCTGCGCGTCGGTGTACGCGTCGAAGAGCGGCTTCTGCGCGGGCGCCGGATCAGGGTCCGGCGGCACGACGCGCCCGACGATGCTGTCTCCGACGGGCGCCAGGTCGACGACCTCGATGCCTCCGGTGACCCGGTTGATCCGGTACGCGTACCGGGTGAGGTCGTCGTACACCTCGCCGCGGTGCTTGACCGCGACGAGCAGATAGTCGCGCTCGGCGATGTGCAGCAGCAGCGCCCGGTAGTCCCGGTTGACGCGGGCGGACATCAGCCGGGAGTCGCCGTTGAGCGACTTCAGGTTGAGCCCCGGGTTCTCCGGGTTGTGCCGGAACTTGTGCATGAACTCGTAGACCGCGCCGATGTCGGCGCGGGTGAGCTTCATGACCTCCTTGTCGGCGCGGTCCAGCATCCGCAGGGTGGCCCCGGTGTTCATCAGCTCTCTCCCCCACTCGCCGCAAGCTGCGCCGCCAACTCTTCCACCGACCATTGCCGCGCGGTCCTCGCGTGCCAGCCCGCCTCGGCGTACGCCCGGTCGCGATCCTCCGTCTCAGGGTCGTCCGGCGGACCGGTGAGCACGATGGCGATGCGCCGATCGGGCCAGGCCAGCTCGGCCTGCCAGCCCTGGTCGCCCAACTCGTATCCGACGACCGGCGCGGGGAGGTCCTGCCGCGCGAGCTGCTGCACGAGCAGCTCCAGGGTGGTCTCGCCGCGGTCCAGGTACTCCAGGACCTGACGCCATGGCGACTCGTCGTCCACCGGATCCGGCTCGGCCGGCACCGGCTGGGACGCCACGCCGAGCCAGGTCGCCGTCTCCTCGTCCAGCGGCAGCGCCCGCTGTGCCAGCACCAGGCCCGTGCCTTCGGTGACCGCCATCGACGCCGGATCGAAGGCGTCGATGGCGGAGACCGCGAGCTGCCCGGCGTCGCCGCCGCCGTTGACGAGGAACTGGATGACGTTGCCCCACGCCAGCCAGGCGGCCCACCGTTCCTTGTGGCCGTTCCCGGCGACCGCGGCCGGCAGGTCGTCGAGGACGGTGAGTGCAGACCAGATCGGAAGCTTGTTGCGGATGTCGAGGACGACGGTCACCGGGCAGTCGGCGTTGTCCCGGGCGCGGGCGACCATGATTTGGCCCTGCGCGGCCGGAGCGGGTAAGGGCTTGTTGTGCAGCGCGGCAAGGACGCGCTCTGTCACTCCGCCGGAGTCGCAGCGGCTATTGTCCCGGGCCTGCTTGAGCAGGCCCGCCAGGGTCGCTTCCGCCCGCCGCTGCCAGCGAGCCAGGTCTGGGTCAGCAAGGAAGCGCATGAGCTGCTCGATCGGGTTGGCCCAGACCGTCTCTTCCAGCTCGTCCGGGTCCGCACCGGGAAGGAACGTCCGATACCTCTCCCGCGCGGTCTGCTTAGAGACTCCCCCGTACGGCGTCCACCGCCCCTGCCCGTCCGCGTTTCCCCAGGTCTTCACGTCGTCCCAGGTGGCGGCGAAGACCAGATAACCGTGGGCCCGCAGGCGCGCCCGCTTCTCCGCGTCGTCTGCGAGCCGGTTGTGCTGGGACGAGGCGTGGTACTTGAACCCGTCGAGATAGACGGCCACCTCGGGCGACGGCCCGTCGAGTCGCGTGAAGTGCACGTCCGGCCGGGTGCCCCGGACCGTGTTCTGCAACTTCATCTGCCAGTGGGTGACGCTCTGGCCGCCCTCCCTGACGAACCTGAGGTCGGCGATGCGGGCCCCGTCGTGATCCGTCCGCCGGTGGATGCGCAGCCCCGAGTTCGGCGTCTCACCGAGGGCCAGCAGCTTGGTGAGGAACCGCATCTCCAGCTCGCTCTCCACCTGGTGGATCAGCGAGATCTCGTCGGTGCGGGTGCCCTTTTCGACGGCCCAGCTGTCGAGGAGCTTGTCGAGCATGCCGAGCGCCTCGTCGCGGCTCATCAGGGCGAAATGCTCGTTGCGGGCGTACCGCAGCAGACAGCGGTGGCAGACGGCCCTGGCCTCGTGGCGGCAGTCGCAGTCGGCGATCCGCTCGCGGGCCAGCCTCAGGATGCCGCGGAACTCCTCGGAGTCGGCGAGGCGGTGCAGGTATCCGGTGCCCTGCGGCTGGGTGTCGAAGACGACGACGAAGTTGCGGGTGCCGTCGCTCTGCCCGTCGGGCATGGTGGCCGGGACGGCCTGCAGGTGGGCCGGGTCGCCGCCGTACTGGGCCGCGATCCCGAGCCGGATCGCGGCGGCGAAGGACAGCAGCCGCTCCTGCACCACGGCGGTCGCGGCCGGGATCAGGATGCGCAGCGCCTCGGTCTCCAGCTCGTGGGCGAGGATCAGGTCGACGTGACTGCCGGGCGCGGCCGGCGAACGACGGTAGGGGCACCAGGGCAGGTGGTGCTCGGAACCCGGCATGACGGCCGCACCGGACGCCTGGGCGGCGAGCTGCTGGCTGGCCGCAGGAGCGCCGTCGACGGTGGTGCCGCCGCACGACGTGCAGGTGTGGAAGCGGTTGATCCGGGCCTCGTCGCCGGCGAACAGTTCGGCTGCCCGGTCGTAGCGCTGGGCGCCGAGGTTGAAGTGGCGGATCATGGCGTGCCGGCTGTAGTCGACGCCGAACGTGTCGTGCGCGTGCCGCCAGGACGACTCGACCTTGTCCGGGTCGATGTCGACCGCGACCGTGGTGGCGTAGAAGCGGCGGTCCCGGTCGTCGCTGTCGTCCCGGATGCGGGCGTCGTCGCGCTTGTCCCGGCTGAAAACGCGCATCGGCTGGAGCACCTGGAACAGCCGGCCGTGGTCGGCGATGCCGCGATCTTCGCAGCGCGGGCAGGGGCTGGTGTCCTCCTGGGCGAGGTGGGTACGGACGTAGCCGCACTGGGCGCAGACCCGCCACTGCTCGTACGCCGGCCGGTCGGCCGGGCCGACGTCGAGTCCGGCGATCTCGTGCTTGTAGCCCCGGACGTAGTAGCTGTTACCTGGGGCAATCTCCACCAGGGCCTGGCGGGCGGGGCGGGCGTACTCGCGCAGTTCGCTGTGGAACCGCCGATCGCCGTCGGCCTTCTCCTCCCAGGTCAGAGTGGCTTCCAGGTCGGTGCGGGTGTCGATGAGCGCGTAGTTCGGCAGCAACCCGAACTCGACCATAGTGCCGTGCGCGGCGGCACCGCTGACCTCCCGCAGCCGGCGCCGTACGGCGGCCTCCTCCGCCCTCAGCATCTTGATCTCGCGGGCGTGGTCCGGGTCGCTCTTCACCAGCGAACCGCGGGCGGTGGCGATCTCCTGGAGTCGGCGCCGCAGGTCGGCGAGCCGGATCTCCCAGGCCTCGTCGGCCTCCTTGACCCGGTGGACGATGCCCTCCTCCGCGAACTCCCGCAATTGGCGGGCGGCGACCGGCAGGACCTTCTTCCCGAAGAGCGCGAGGAATCCGTCCACCAGCCTGACGGCGTCGCGGCGACCGGCCTCGGCGAGGTTGGTAAGCCAGCCGCTCGGACCGAACAGGACGTGCGCGCGGCGGGGCAGCGGCAGCACCCCGGGCAGCCGGCCGCGGGCGGCCAGGTCGATCAGGTGGGCGAGGTACTGCCGGCGCAGGATCTCCACGGCGGAGAGGAAGCAGCCGGGCGGCACGATCTGTCCGGCGACCATGTCCTTCGGGTCGGTGAGGTAGTAGCGGTCCCGTTCGGTACGACCCACCAGGGTGAGCACCAGGGCATTGCCGCTCTTACGGCCGGCCCGGCCGGCCCGCTGGACGTAGTTGGCCGGCCCGTGCGGCAGCGACGCGAGCACCACCGCTGAGAGAGCCCCGATGTCGATACCCATCTCCAGGGTGGGCGTGCAGGAGAGCACGTTCGGGTCGGTGTAGCGCTGCCCTTCCCGGAACTGCTTCTCCACGGTCTCCCGCTGGGCCCGGGTGAGCATACCGGTGTGCTCACCGGTGACCACACGGAAAACGGGGCTCTCCAGGTAGAGCCGCCGGTAGTAGTCGTCCGGGGCGGTGGCGTCCCGGGCGGCCTGAAGCTGGCCGCGGCAACGGTACTGCCGGCACGGCTGGCCGACCCAGTCGGCGACCCGATCGGGGTGCTCCGTCTGCTGCCAGTGGCAGGTGTCGCACCCGACCCCCGCCACAACGGCGGCCTCGTCGTCGAGCCGGGTGACCCGCAGGTGACCGGGCATCAGCCCGTACACCTTGTTGCCGTCGTCGGTGTCGCCGGCGGCGACGACGCCCGCGGCGGCCAGGGCAGGCAGCAGCCGGCTCAGGTAGCCTGCCGCGTCACCGAGGCTCATACCGAGGCAGCGGTGCGTCCAGTCCTGGTACCAGTTGCCCCGCGCGGTGATCGCGTCGAACTCCGAGCGGGACTTCGGCGTCGCGAGCAGGAACGCGGGCGCGGAAAGGCCCTTGGGGAAGGCGGGCATGCCGGCCGGGCGGCCGCCCCAGACCTGCCAGCGGGTGCCGCCCCGCTTCAGGTACGGCGCGAGCCACTCGTGGTAGACCGCGCCCCGGGTCCGCAGCCGCTCGAGCAGGCCGCGGAGGAAGGCGAGATAGCGGGCGTCGTCCGGTGGCGGGCCGGCGGGCTGGACGGGACCGGTCAGGTATACGTCCCGGCAGATCGCGGCGGCGCGGGCGGGATCGTCGAGGGCTACCTCGACGGCGACGCTGCGGGTCAGCTCCAGGGTGCGGCCCTGGCGGGAGCGCAGCCCGGTCTCCATCACCGTGGCGAAGACGAGCCGTTCGCTGATCAGCTCCCAGGTCTCCCGCGTGCCGGTGTGCTCGCCGGCGAGCAGGCTGTCGACTTCCGGTTGGTCGTGCAGGTCCGGTGGTACGACGGTGGAGAGGATCTCCGGCTGCGCCGCCGCCTCGATCATCTCGGCGAAGAGGTCGTCCAGCCCGACGGACTGCCCGGATCGCAGGCGGCTGGCGAGCAGGGAGCGCAGCGAGAAGGCGTACGACCGGTTGGCGACGAACCCGGCGCGATGCGCGGCGTCCTGGACGGAGTCGTTGAAGAGCAGGGTCTTCTTCTCGGCCTCGTCCAGCTCGCCGCCGGTGAAGAGCTGGGTGATCGCCACCGAGGCGAGGGTGGCCAGGCCGGCGCCGAGGAAGCGGATGCCGTGGTCCATCTCGCAGGACGGGCAGCGGTCCTTCTCGGCCGCGTCGATGCCGAGGATGTCGCCGAGCACGACGATCGCGTCGTCGCTCTGCTCCCGGTCCCGCTGCTCGTCGAAGGGCCGCACCCGCCGGCCGTACTCCAGTGCCAGCAGGCCGGCGCGGCGCTCCCGTACCTCGTCCTCGGTCGCGGCGATCAGCGCGCGGACCCGGCGCTTGTCCCGGCCGACGCTGGCCCGGTAGATCTTGTCCGGGTCGGTCTCCAACTCCTGCGGATCCTTCTCCGGCGACAGCGCCATCCACCCCGAGCGGCCGCAGTGCCGGCAATAGACGGCCGGCAGCAGCGGGTAGCGGTTGTCCGCCACCACCGCGTCGGCGTCGGTGGCGTAGAGGTCCGGCTCGCGCGGGGCCTCGCCGTACCAGCCGAAGGCGGCCTGGTGGGAGGCGCCGCGCAGCAGCCGCGAGACGGCGCGCACCCACAGGTGGGTCTCGATGTTGAGCAGCGGCCGGCGCGGGTCCTCCGGGTTACGCGCCATGGAGAGCAGCCCGATGAACCGGGCGAGCGCCTTCGCGGTGATCTCGGGCCGGGTCTTCATGGCGCTGCCCCAGCCGGTGGCGTTCTTGCGCGGCAGCACGTCGATGATCTCGTCGAGGGTGCGCGGCGTCGGCCCGAGCGAGTCGAGCACCGCCTTGGTCAGCGGGTGCTGGCGCAGCAGGTCGCCGAGGCGCGCCGGGTCGTCGAGGCAGCGCTGGCCGAGCACCAGCTCGGCGATCTCGGCCATCATCCGCCCGGGGTCGCGGTCGTCGACGGCGGCGAGCTGCTCGGGGCTGGGCAGCGGCAGGCTGAAGTCCTGGCGGGCCATGAACTCGCCGGGCTCGTAGCGGTCCTCCCCCACCAGCGACGCGGCGTCGAAGGCGACGCCGAAAACCTCCTCGGCGACCTCCCGGATCGCGGTACGGCCGTCCCGGTCGCCGCCCTCGCCAAGCGTGGCGGAGGTGGCCACCGGGCAGATCGGCCCGAGCGGCCGATCCGGCTCGTCGAGGCCGAGCGCGGCGGCGAGCCGCCGCAGCAGCATCGCCACGTCGGTGCCCTGCGCGCCGTCGTAGGTGTGGAACTCGTCCAGTACGACGTACGCGGGCTCGGCACCCTCCCACAGCGGCAGGTCGTCGGCGCGCTGGAGCAGCAGGTCCAGCATCTTGTAGTTGGTGATCAGGATGTCCGGCGGGGTGCGGCGCATCTCGGACCGCTTGGTGAACACGTGCGGATACTCGACGGCCGCGACGTCACCGATGTAGAGGCCGGCGGTTACCCCGGTGAGCGCCGGGTCGGAGAGCAGCTCGTTGATCCGCTGCGTCTGGTCGGTGGCCAGGGCGTTCATCGGGTAGAGCAGGATCGCCTTGATCCCGGCCCTACCCTGCTGCCGCCGGCGGCGGCAGTGGTCGAGCACCGGGATCAGGAAGGACTCGGTCTTACCCGAGCCGGTGCCGGTCGTGATCAGGGTCGGCTCCGCCGCCTTGCCCTTGGTCGACAGCCGGGCGAACGCGTTCGCCTGGTGCAGGTAGGGGGTGAAGTCGGCCGGCGCCCAGTCCAGGCACGCCCGCCAGTCGCCGGCGGCGGGGCGGAAGGGGGTGCGGATCCGCAGGTACGGGCCGCGGAAGATGCCCTGCTCCGGGTGGGAGAGGAAGCCCTCCAGGCCCTGGCGTACGCCCTCCTCGGTCAGCCCGAAGGTGGTCGTCAGGTACTGGGTGAGGGTGCGACGCAGGGTATCGGCGGCGATGGTCGGCCTCATGCGCGGATCACCGAGGCATGTTACTGCACTCGTTACCGCCAGTGACCTGCCCGACAGCCCGGTAGAGGGGTGAGTCGGATTCACGACACTCTTTGCCGGCGGCGCCCGCCCGACGGGCCGCTCGCCATGGCCGGAGCCGGGCGGCAGGGCCGGTACGATGCCCGCATGAGCTCAGAGGCGGTTGGCAGGCACATGCCTCCGGTCGTGACGCTCGATGACCTCACCGCGATGATGGCCGCGGACGAACACCACCGGTACGAGATCAGCCCCGAGGGAGTCCTCTCGATCATGCCGCCGCCGGGATACGCCCACGCGATCATCGCGACCCGGCTCATGGTGTGGCTCGCCCAGGGCGGCGTCCCGGCGGACCGGGTGGCCCAGGCGGTCGGGCTGCGCATCCCGGGTCGCCACGGCGGCATCGGCGGACGCATCCCCGACCTGGTCGTCTGGAGCAAGGCTCAGGCCGACGGCGTCTGGCTGCCGGTCGCCGACGTGCTGCTCGTCGTCGAGATCATCTCGCCCGGCTCCGAGGGCGTGGACACGGTGACCAAACGCAACGAGTACGCCGCCGCCGGCATCCCGCAGTACTGGGTGGTCGACCAGGACCAGGCCCAGACCGTCACCATGCACCACCTGGACGGCGACCAGTACGTCGTCCGCGCGACCATGCCGCTCGCCTGGATCCTCAACACGAGCCCAGTGGAGCACGACCTCGCCTGAGTCGGGCGGCACAGCACATGGTCGCTCGCCCTTCAATGCCCCGAGGGTCAGCCATGCGAGTTCTCGGACGTTGGCGGGGTGCTGTGGGTCTGCGATGGCCACGACGTCGGGGGTGGGCCAAATGCGCGACGACCGGCCCGCACCGCCAGAGTGGCGAGGGCAGCGTTGGCGCCACCACCAATCACCGCGCCGATGCCGAATGGTGCCACTCGACCGAGAACGATGATTCCCTGCTTGGTCCCGTACTTCGTGATGAAGTGTCTCCCCAAGATCCTGTTGATCTGACGCAACGTCTCGACAGGCACCTTGGCGACAACCTGACGTCCCCAGTGTTGCCCCGTACGCTCGGCGACCTTGGCGATGGTGGCGGAGCCGGACCCGCCAAGCATGATTCCCATCACGATCGTTCGACGGCGCTCGATCTCGTCGATGCGGACTCCGTGGACTTCGGCGATCGAGAGCGCGAAGAGGGCGCTCAGCTCAAGAGATGAGAGAGCCTCGCCGGCCGACAGTGCCAGTGCGACACCCGTGCCGACGCCAGGCGCCGCTGCAGCTCCTCCAACCGCGGCGCCCGTCCCGGCCAAGGCGCTGACGTACATCCGCTCCAGGTTGCGGATTACCTCTGCTGGTGTCGCCTCTGGGTTCCGCTGGCGGGCCCGGGCGATGTTCTTGCGCACCAGTGGGCTCTGGATGGCGATTGCCTTGTCCAAGAGGTCGAGGACTCGCTGCCCACGTACGGCTTCCGGGGCCGGCCCGTCGAGGGCACCTGTTGCCATGCCTTAAACTCCTTAGGTCGTCACGTCCCAGCTGAGTCTCCACTCGACGAGCCGAGCGGACCTTGCGCCAGATCGTTGAACGGTGGACGCGTACTGGCGGGCGAGTTCGTCGATTGAGACGCCTGCGGCGTGGGCGGTTCGAACAGCGTCCACCTGGGTCGCAGTCGACCAGGTTACGCTGTGGCACACGGCCATCGCCAGACCCGGAGTGGCGTCCACAATGTACGGACGGTCACGCGATGGCCGGCCCACGTCCGCCCCTCGCACGGCGGCGGCCGTACTACGACGACCTGCAGCCGAGGGAAAGCGCAGCGGACGATGATCCACACGTTCAGGCTGAACGGTCAGACGTACCACCTCGACGCCGACACGGTCCGGGCCCGGTTGACGGACCTGATCCGGGAGGACATCCGCGATCACTGGGTCGAGGTCGACGGTGTGCGATGGCCGGTGAAGCAGGCGTTCGAGGCCGCGATGCGCGTTCCCCGGGACAGGTTCACCTCGCACATCGCCCTGCGGCACCTCCGAGCGGTCGGCTTTTCAACGAGCCGGTTGCCGGCCGAAGGCATGCGGCCCGAGACGAGCACTTCCGTCCCGGCGGGGGACACCGGGGCTGATCCGGCGGAGGCGTTCGCGACGCTGCTCAATTTCGTCGGATCGGCCGATCTGACCCGACGGATCGCCGACCTCGAAGCGCGGATGGACGGTGCCAACCGCCCGGCGGCCGCCGAGCTGGCCGAGGACTCCGGGATGAGCCTGGACCTCCTGCTCGCCGCGCTACTCGTGCGCAAGCACGCCGGCCGGCTCAGCGACATCATCCACGCCGCCGTCATCACGCAGGTCGTACCGCTGATCCTCGAGGAGGGCGAGCGGGTGCTGCGCCGGCCGTCGCTGGCTGCCGGCAACGACCCGAGCCGCCCGTACGACCTGGAGACCGACCGCAGGATCGCCGAGTTCAAGATGTCGGTCTGGAAGGGCGCGGACGCGATGCGCCAGCGTGGCGCGTTCGCCGACCTGGTGCATCTCGCACTGGACCAGTCCGGCCGGCGGGCCCAGCTCTTCGTCGCCGGGCCGCCAGCGATCCGCTTCCTGCGCACCGCGAAGGGCACGGCGGCCTGGGCTTTGAACCGGTCCTCACCAGTGCTGCGGCGGCGGTTCGAGGAGCGTTTCGGCTCACTGGACGTGCCGATCCGCGACTTCACCGCCGGCCCGGCGGGGCACGTCGAGCTGATCGACCTGACCGAGCTGCTGCCGACGATCGCCCAGGAAGTCATGTGACCGGCGACGGCCGTCGCCCCTCCACATGATCGGGGCAACCATGTCCGCGCTGACAGCCGAGGTGAAGGACGCGCAGAGCCCGGTGGCCCGGTGGCTGCGGTCGACGTTTCCGCACCATCACGACGTGCAGGCCGACTACCGGGAGGCGGCCGGTGCGGCCGTCGTGCTGCCGTCCGCGACGGTCGCGCTGGGCACCCAGGGCGCGGCCATCGACTGGTGGTTGCGGTTCCTTGTCGACCCGGCGCCCTCGATCGCTCTCGCTGCGGCCGGGCTCCGCGCACGTCGGGTGCCGTGCCGGCGGGCGGGCCTCGAGCTCCTGCACGACCTGGGCGCCGTCGACGACGAGGGCAGGTTCGTCGGGCGGATCCGACCCGACCGGTTCGCCGATCGGCCGGGCGAATGGTGGGCGCGAGTGTCGTACGCGCTGGCGCTCCTGGTGGAGTTGTACCGGGCGCCCAGGATTGACGGCTCCCGTCTGATGCGGCTCGGCTCGGAGAGTCGGGCGGCGGATCTGCTCGCGCTGGCCAACGCCGACGAGGTCGCCGATCTGATCGCCATGCGGGACCTCGGGGTCGAACGGCTGCTGCCGGCGTTGCCGCCCGGCCCGGTGGTGACCGGGTCGACGTTCGACGGCAGCGCCGACCTCAACGCCGACGCCGATCTCATCGTCGGCGGGGTGCTGGTGGACTTCAAGGCCGGGCAGGGAGGCAGGCCGCGGGCGGACGGCAGCCGGGCCGCGCAGCTGGCCCGGGGAGACCTGGACCAACTGCTGGGGTACGTGCTGCTGGACTACTCCGACACGTTCACGTTGGATACCGTCGCCATCTACGCCGCCCGATTCGGCCACTACGCCGCCTGGCCGCTGGCGGAACTGTGCGCCAGGATGGCGGGCCACCCGGTCGACCTCGCCGCACTGCGGCGGGATTTCGCCAGGGTCGTGCAAACGGAACTGCCGACTCGCGCGTGAGTCATCGGCCAGCGGCGGTAGGTTCAGCGTCGGGTGGATCCGCCGCCGAACGAGATGCCCCCGTGGACGTCCCGCGCCTGCACCACCGAGCCGTGGACGTCGCCGGAGACCGAGTTCGCTACGCCGCCCGTTCCGGCCGTGACGGTGGCTTCGGCCTGCGTCCAGCGGGCACGCAGCTCGGCACCGAACGCCGGGTCGCGCAGCGCCTCGCCTTCCAGGACCTCGACGAGACGACGGGTGGCATCCGGTGACGGCTGGCGGAGAGCCCCCTCGACGGCCTCCCGCGCCGCCGGCTCGTGCCGGAACCGGTTCCGCAGGAATTCGATCAGGGAGGACACCGCCTGCCTGCCGCCCTGGGCCAGTTCGGTGGTCGCCCACGCGACGAGTGTCGTCGCGGCGGTGACCATGATCGGGTCTGCCATACGCTCACCTTCGGGCCATCGCACCCGCGGCCGCACGCGCGACCCCTGGGCATCCACCATTCAGTAATCTCGATGTTACTCTGGGCGCTCACGAGTGATAGCCCGAACAGGAGGCCAGCATGAGCGGGCAGCGCTGGGAGGCGGATCCGGCGGCCGAGCTCACGCGGCGCTGGGGCAAGTCCGCGCATGAGCTGGGTAACACGTCCGGCGACGGCAGTTGCCCCGACGTCTGGGAGTTGAGCAACGGCGACGTGGCGATGATCGGGCAGGATCTCACCGAGACGTACCGGGGCCGGCTGCCCGACGGCGTATCGGTGGATCCGGGCGAGCGGCTTATCATCGTTCCCCGGTCGACCATGATCGCCGCGAAGGTGGACATACCTGATGCATGATCTCACCGGCGGGGATCCCGGCGAGCGGCTCAGCCTGGACGACTACTGGGCCGATTTCGAGGATCGGTTCTGGAAGAGCGCCGCACCGGGTTTCTGGAAGCTGGAACGGCAGCAGACCTTCAAGGAACCCTACGACGAGGGCTGGCGGGCGTTCGCCGACGGGCGGTGGGAGGAGTCGCTACGGATCCTCGACGCCCGCCGCCCCGAGTTCCGAAACTACTACCGGCGCATCGCCGACAACGGCTTCGCCACCCGACGCGTGCGCGTCGTGGAGCAGCCCCTCACGCCGTATCTCCAGTGGGAGCTGCACGTGCTGCTGCTCCGCCACGAACACGGCGGGCTGACCAGCGTGGTCGGTCCCGACGCGGTGGCGGCGGCCGAGTCGGGCGGCCCGGTGCCGGAGATCTACACCCTCGGCACCGAGGTGATGTACGAGGCGGTCTACGACGCCGACGGTGTGCTGGCGGCCGCCCGCCGCTGGCGTGACCCCGAGCTGGTGGGGCGCTGCCAGGCGTACATCGAGTCCCTCTACCACGACGGCGAGCCGCTGGACGAGTTCTTCGCCCGCGCGGTCGCGCCGCTGGAGCCTCCCCGGGTGGGGTGAGACGTGGGCGGCGTCGGGCCGAGCGGATCGGAGCGGGGGCCGGAGCAGGTCAACCGGTCCGAGCTGTCCGGCCCCGCCGACCTGGTCCAGGCCCGCGACGTGTACGGGGGCGTGCACTTCCACGGCGGCGAGGCTTCCCAGGGCCCTCCCCCACGGCAGCTCCTCGGTGACGTACGCGGTTTCGTCAACCGGGTCGAGGAGCTGCGGGCGCTCAACCGGCTGCTGTCCGACGGCGGTCGAAGCGCCGACGTCACCCTCTCCGTGATCACCGGCACCGCCGGGGTCGGTAAGACGGCGCTCGCCCTGCGCTGGGCGCACAGCGTCCGGCACCGGTTTCCGGACGGGCAGCTCTACGCGAACCTGCGTGGCTACGACCCGGGCCAGCCGGCCCGGCCGGAGCAGGTGCTCGACCGGTTCCTCCGGGCCCTCGGCGTGCCGCCCACCGCGATTCCCGCCGACCCGGAGGACCGGGAGGCGCTCTACCGCTCCCGGCTGGCCGACCGGCGGATCCTGGTGGTGCTCGACAACGCCGCCACCGTCCGGCAGGTACGTCCGCTGCTGCCGGGCACGGACACCTGCCTGGTCGTCGTCACCAGCCGGAGCATGCTCTCCGGGCTGGTGACCCGCGACGGCGGACGGCGTCTGACGTTGCGCATGCTGTCCGAGGACGACGCGGTCACGTTGCTGCGCCGCCTCACCGCCGAGTACCGCAGCGGCGACGACCCCGACGAGCTGACCGAACTGGCGCGGCTCTGCGCACGGCTCCCGCTCGCCCTCCGGATCGCCGCCGAGCGTGCGGCGAGCCGGCCGCTCATGCCGCTGCGCGAGCTGATCCAGGACCTGCGCGACGAGTCGGCCCTGTGGGACGCCCTCACCGCCGAGGACGACGAGGAGGCGGACGCGGTCCGTGCCGTCTTCGCCTGGTCGTACCGCGCGCTCGGCACGTCGGCGGCCCGGCTGTTCCGGCTGCTCGGGCTGCACCCCGGCCATGACGTCAGCGTCCCGGCCGCCGCCGCGCTGGCCGGCGTTCCGGTGTCCCAGGTGCGGCAGGCGCTCGACGCGCTGGTCACCGCCCACCTGCTGGAGCAGAACGCGCCGGGGCGCTACCAGCTCCACGACCTGCTCCGCGCCTACGCCGTCGACCAGGTGCGACAGTTGGAGAGCGCGCGGGAGCGCCAGGCCGCGCTGCGCCGCGTACTCGACTGGTACCTGCACACCACCGACGCCGCCCTGGCCCGGACGCTGCCGTTCAACCGCACCGTACCGCTGGATCCGCCGACCGACGTCGCACCGCTGGCCTTCGCGGACGGCGCGGAGGCGGACGCCTGGTTCGACGCCGAACGCGACAACCTGGTGGCCTGCACCCGGGCCGCCGCGGCGGACGCCCCGCGGACCGCCTGGCGGCTCGCGGCGCTGCTGCGCAGCGTCTTCATGCACCGGAACGCCTTCGACGGCTGGTTCGCCACGGCGCGGACCGGGCTGGCGGCGGCCCGCGCGCTCGGCGACCGGCGCGGCGAGGCAGAGGCGCTGGAGAGCCTCGGCAAGGCGCACTTCCAGGCCCGCCAGCTGACCGAGGCCGCCGAGCACCACCGGGCGGCGCTGGCGATCCGGCGGGAGACCGGCGACGAGCACGGCACGGCGGTGTCGGTCAACGCGCTGGGGCTGCTGGGCCTGCGCCACCGCCGGCTCACCGACTCGCTCGCCCACTTCGCCGACAGCCTGGCGATCTTCGAGCGGCTCGGCGACCGGCGGTGGCAGGCCCTGCTGCTGAGCAACCTCGCCGAGACCCGCTACGAACTCGGCGACCTGACCGAGGCCGTCGCTCTGCTCGACCGGGCGCTCCCGGTGCAACGGGAGATCGGCGACCGGGGGCAGGAGGGAAACTCGCTGTTCTTCCTGAGCATGACCCTGCGCGAACTCGGGCGCACCGACGAGGCCAGGGCCGCGATCGAGCAGGCGCTCGCCATCGCCGAGGAGGGCGCCAGCCCGGTCTGGCTGGCGCACTGGCTCGTCGAGTACGCGCGGGTCCAGCGCGCCCTCGGCCGGCCCGGCGAGGCGCTGGAGGCGGCCCACCGGGCGGCCACGATCCAGCGCCGGCTCGGCGACCGCAGCCGGGAGGCGATGGCCCTCGACGGCGCCGGCGAGGCGTACCGGGAGCTGGGACAACCGGACCAGGCGATCGCCTTCCACCTGCGTGCGGCGGCCACCCACCGGCAGCTCGGCGACGACTGGCAGTCGGCGCTCACGCTCGACCACCTGGCCGCCGCGCTGGTGGCGGCCGGACGCCCCGACGAGGCCCCGCACCACCTGCGGGAGGCCCGCTCCCGGCTGGCCGGTTTCGACGACGCCCGCGCTGCCGCGCTCCGGGAGCGCATCGAGGCGTCGCCAGCCCCGTGATCAACCCCCGATGCATTGACACTCTGGAATCTATAACTCACGCTGAGTGTCGGACTCGGCAGGGCAGGCGTGCTGGGGGTGCAGATGAACTTCGATTCGCTCGTACGATCCCTCGGCCGGGAATCGCTGCTGGTGGTCCAGTCGTCCGACGCGCTCGCGAGCAGCGTGGCCAAGTCTGCCAAGGAGCAGGCCGAGCGCAACGACGCGTACGCCTACGGCAAGCCACCCACTCCTGTTCGCCTCTCCAGGCCGTTGCGGACCAGCCCCGCCCAGGTGCTGCACGAACTCGGTGTGGCGACGACGTTCCTGACCGCGTCACCGTTGGCCCAGGTGGCCAAGCACTGGGCGCATGTCCGGTACTGCGCGACGCTGACGAACGCCCGCGGGCACCTCGCGCTGTCCCGGCACGCCGAGGACGTGGTGTATCACCACAAGGTGACCCAGTCCGAGCAGTTGGGCATCGGGCTGGCGCTGGTCGTCGCAAAGGCGGCGCTGCGCGAGCTGTACCCGGACTGGGAGTTCCATGCCGTCGATGCCGAGGTAGCCCTGAAGGCCGGCTTCATCACCGGCGTCGGCGACGTGGAAAGCGCCAACAACACCAAGAAGCGGCCCGACTATTTCCTGGTGGGGCACCATACCTCGGGCCGCCGCACCGATTTCAAGGTCGTCATCCTGGAGTGCAAAGGCACCCACGGTGCGAAGAACTTCGCCATCGAGCAACTCGCGCGCGCGTCCGTACAGGTGGAGGCGCTGAGGGTGGGGGGCCGCACGCCGCCGTCGCTGATGGTGGCCTCCTGCCTCGCACGGTCGCGGATAACCTCGTACGTACTCGATCCGCCCGGCGACGGTGGGCTGTGGTCGGGACCGAACCGCGACCTGGATGAACTGCTGCGCGGCAGCCCCGAGGACCAGCACTGGCAGCCACAGCAGGCGGCAACCGCAGCCGAGGACGCCCAGGAACCAGAGACCGCCGGAGGCGCAGCGGCGGCTCCCAGCGGTACGGCCAGCCCCGCCGACGAGGACCTGCCACCTGGCGCACCCGACATCTTCGAGATACCCGAGGAGCGTCGCGGCTGGTTCACCCAGGTACTGACCCGCGCTGTCGCCGCCGCCACGCTGCTCTTCGCCGGCAACAGCGCCGCCGCGCGCGACTACGCCACCCCTCGGCAGCGAGGCGATGACCTCTCCACCGAGCAGCCGACGCTGCTCGACCTCGACCCGCCCTGGGCGCTGAGCACCACCACCTCACTTCGGCTGCCGAACGGGCTCCGCCTCGAAGGCACCCGCTACCGCACGCCCCTACCGGACGGCAAGGTGCTCGAAGTCTTCCGCGGCGTGGAACGACGGCTCTACCGACACCTCGCCGACGGCGAGCTCGGGCCGTACCTGCGGGCGGCGCCGCGCACGTACCGGAAGTGGTCACAAGCGCGGCTCGACGACGCCGTGCTCTCCCTCGGTCGCGATGGCACCGCACTCGTCGTACGAATCACCAATGACCGCCGTGGGTGACCGCTGTCGGCCACACGGACAAAGAATCCGCAGCGAGGTGCCAAGTAGCTGACCAAGCAGGTGCAAGGGGGCGGCTGGCCAATGGCGACCGCGAAGCAGATGGAAGCGGCTCTCAAGCAACCACGGCCCGCTGTACGGGGTCGCCGTTCGCCAAAGTCGGTTAGTCGTCCGGCCGCGCGGGCTCCTCATCCGGACACGTGTCTCGCGTACGGGGTGGTCCCGTCGGCGCTGGGGAGGCACGACTCCACGCGGCGCCGGTCAGTCCTCGAAGTCGTCGGGCTCGTCCGTCAGCGGCAGCTTCGACCTGTCGGGTGGCCGGACCGGGGCCGGCGCGGGGGGAGCACCGAGGCCGGCGCGGTCCAACGCGTTGTGCAGGTTCCCGACCAGTTCCTTAAGCACGTCCTCACGCGCCTGGTGGTAGGCCAGTTGCGCTGCCGCTCCCGCGGCGGCACCCGCGCGCTCGTAGCCGCCCCAGGTGTCCAGATACTCGTACGAGCCGTTGACCCGACGCATGCGGACGACCCAGTACACCGACCCCTGCTTGCGTACCGTCCAATAGCTGCCGTCGGCCGTGTAGTTCCGATATGCCATGCCGAGGAAACTATCGGTCCCCGATCCCAGCCATCTCGGCCGTACGTCCACTTCGAATGCGCTGCTACCGACCTCCCGGCCGGCTGCGGCGGTCCTGTCCGACAGGCTCGGCAATCTCCACTCCATTCGTCGACCAACAACATTCGCGCAAATCGCGCCATGATGGCTCGACCCCGCACTGTCTTGTATGGTCATAGGCGCAGTCGCAGCGAATGATTGCCCACTCCCCCAGCAAGTTTCGGGCAACATTCCTATGTTCCACCGACACCAAAACGGATGTAACAAAATGCAACGCGGAGAGGGGCGGAGAGCGGATGGCCGATGACATGGGGTCGACAGTCCCGCGACGGCAGCTCGGGCGGGCGCTGCGTGAGCTGCGCACCGAGGCGCGGATGACGCTCGACGGGGCGGCGGAGGCGTTGCAGTGCAGCCGGCAGAAGATGTGGCGCATCGAGACCGGCCTCGGCCCGGTCCGCGCCCTCGACGTCAGGGCCATGTGCGAGCTGTACGGCGCGACGCCCGAGCTGACCGCCGCGCTCACCGCCCTGGCCAACGAGACCAAGGCCAAGGGCTGGTGGCACTCGTACGGCGACGCCATCCCCGACTGGTTCGAGCTGTACGTCGGCCTGGAATCCGCCGCCTCCCGCATTCGGCGATTTGACGAATCCCTGATCCCGGGCATGCTTCAGTCACGTGCTTACGCCCACGCGGTGTACCAGCACCGAGCCGAGGTCACCGAAGAGGAACGAGAGCGCCTAGTTGAAGTGCGGCTGCAGCGACAGACTCTGCTGCGTCGGCGGCTGCCGCTGGCGCCAAAGCTCGACGTGGTCCTTGCGGAGGCTGCGCTACTGCGCACTGTCGGGAATGCGCAGACGATGGCAGGTCAGCTCCGCCACTTGTTGACCATCGGCCAGTTGCCCAACGCGTCGATCAGAGTCCTTCCCCTCACCGCTGGGCTCCACAGGGGCGCGGAAGCAGGGACCTTCGTAATCCTCGACTTTCCGTGGGGCAAGAGGACTACACCGGAGCCCTCGGTCATCTACTGCGAGTCGTGGACCGGGGCGCTCTACCTCGATCGCCCGGAAGAGTACGCCGCCTACCAGCAGGTGTGGGCAAGCCTTAATGACCTGGCGCTCGATGAGGCACAATCGAGGCAGCTCATCAACAAGATCGTCGGGGAGGTTCACCATGGCTGAGCTCGCAGGCGCCCAATGGCGCAAGAGCACCCGCAGTGGCAGCAACGGGGGCGACTGCGTGGAGGTCGCCGACAACCTGCCCGGTCTTGTCGCCGTACGCGACAGCAAGGACCCGGCCGGGCCTGCCCTCACCTTCTCCCCCGTCGCCTGGACCAGCTTCGTCCGGGCGACCAAGACTGCGCACTGAGCCCTCAGACGGGAGCGCAGCCGGCAGACCTGCCGGACGCGCTCCCGTCGGGCAGCCGCTCAGAATGCCGCGTCTCCACTCGCCGGCTGGGCCGCCTGGTCAAACAGTGACCACTGATTCCGCCATGCCTCAACGTGCTCCGGGTAGATCGCCGTGTGCCGGCTGTTCGGGTTGCGCGGGCGAACGCCGCCGACGCTCGCCATGAACTCGTCGTGCCGCTCGCGCCCCCCCCGCTACGCAGGTCGTCTCCAGGTACGACGTAGAAGGCCCGCCGTCCGTCGGTCACATCCACCAGGACGTAGAGGTCCGTCGACATCGCCGTCATCTTGTCGATGTCGGCGATCATCCACCCGCCCTGCGCGGCGACCTGAACAGCCGCCGTCCTGCCGTTGATCTTCACGAACGTCTGCGGCCCGTCCAGGCTCGCCGAATAGCCCTGCAACAGGGCCTCGGCCACCGCGAGGTGCCGCCCAGCCTGGTGCTTCTGGTGGTTACTCGGAGCCATTTGCTCTCCTTGGCATGGCAGAAGGGGTAGCGGGCTACGACGGCTGCCAGCCCGCGTCGATTGCATCCTGAAGCCGCTTGCTGAACACAGCGTGCGCTAACCGGTACTCGTTCTCTCGATCCGCCTTGTAGAATGGCGCCACATACCCCTCCGGCATCGGATTCTGCTCAGGGTCATCCATATACGCCATAAGCTGCCTAAAAACCTCCTTGGACTGCTTGACACCCTGGGCGTGAAAGTCCCGAGCAATTTTGCGGCCAGCCGCGTCGAACCACATGTGCTGTTCATAGCTGTTGAGAACGGCATAACGTGCCCGGTAAATTGCTACAAGCCCATCGACGTCGATGCCTAGCCACACCGAAACCAAAGCGTCGATCTCGACGAGGGCAGCCCTTCGGGAACGCTCATCCCGTAACGCGTTACCTTGACTCCACTTTCGACTCAAGCCAGCGTTGAGCTGGTTCAGGTCCCGCCACTCGGCGGCCCAATTTTCAGAAATCTGCCAGCCGTGGTCAAACAACTCTTCCCAAAGCGGAGCATACGAGGTCGTCAAACAGTTCAGTCGTAGCACACGTAGCAGAAGTGCCGATGCCAGCGGATGGCCCATAGCGGCAATCGGAATGCCTCTGACCTCACCAGAATCAAGATGCTGTCTCCCCGCCACCCGCAACACATAGTCAAGGGGAAGGGCTGCCCAGAAACCAGCCTGCAGTGCGGTCATGCGAGGATCATCGAACGCCAGACTGCGGACGGCATGGATATGCGTTGGCCCGGGAGGCAGCAGGGCGCCGTAGAGGCTTCGTTCACCAGTTAATGAAATCATTTCCCGCCACATAAGGCGGTAAAAGTCAGTGCAAGGGCGGTCGCCCCACCGGTCCTGCACTGAGCGGTAACGATCGACTTCACAGTTACGGCGAAGATTGGTCCTCGGCACACAACCAGGAGATGCAGTCGTTAAATCCAAGCTTTCGTAGTCCTTGTTGCTCCGACACGGAATGTTCGGCTGCTTTGAAAGCGGAGCGCTAACACCAATGTGCGGCCCTTGGATTACTACATCTGCCCAACTCACGGGCTGATAGGTATCCCAACGGATAAGACCGTCTCGCTTGCCGTTCGTCTCGTTAATCCCACCGCTTACATGGTAGTCATGGCCGCCGAGTCGATGCTCAAAGCGAGCAAGAGCATCAATAGCCCCTTGCTCCGCTACGGTAACCGGATAGAGGAGCTTCGTCTCCTCTACAGGCGTCTCAGTATCACCTGACATCAAGCGCCATTCGGATAGCACCTCGGCGTCCACCTTGACGACTCTGGCAGCGTGAGGGCGCAGATCCCAATCGCCTTCATGCTTCAATCCAGGAGGGTCCCCTTTGCCATCGTGGCGGAGAGAGCCAACGAGGGTAGTCGGGTCATACAGGTAAGCAGACTGCCTAAAGCTAATCGTTCTAGCATGTCCGTAAACATGGACACCAAACTCTACATGATTGTCAACATCCGCAAACAGGTGCTGCTTTCTCTGATTCACGAAGTGGGCATGGAATCTCAAGCGCCGATAGCAAGCGGCACGAAGCTTACCTTCCTTAGAGCCCGTGAAATGAGAATCTGGATGCACCATACCAGAAATCCCCGCGCTTGAAAGGTTACTCCAAGACCTGACAGCGAAGGCTCGATAGAGATTTGGTCGCGTGCCAGAGAGCAGAGGATATGTAGCCCCACCCCCGAGATAGGCGACCGCAGCCGCGTTCTCCGCCATGGATGCAAGAAATCGGCAAGCCGTGTTAGGCACAGCAAGCAAGGAAGATCTGTTAATCTGCAAATAGTCTTCGGATGGCTTATCAGCGAGCTTGAACCACGGCTGCCATTCGGCAAGGACGGCTGGTTCGTCCCAGTCCAGGCGGACCCACGGCGGATTGCCAATCTGGAGATCAAATCCGCCCTTGGCAAAGGCGTGCGAAAAGGTGAGCTCCCAGTGGAAGAAGCCCTGCTGGTCGGCGATCTGTTCGGCGGCAAGAAGCCAGGGAAAACGGTCGGAGAGGGTCCAGGGTGCGTCAACGCCGATGACGCCGTCGAGCTTCTGCTCGAATTCGCTCATCTCGCCCAGGCTCGTGAGCTTCCGGCCAAGGAAGCGCTCGGTGTCCTCGTCCGCGTCGCGCCGGCCGACGAGAGCTTCGGCGAAGGTGAGCCAGTCGTCCAGGTTGGTCAGGGGCACCTGCTGGCGGAGCTGCTCCGCCACGGTCATCCGCCGCGTGCCGGTCGCCTTGGCCGGCAGCTTCATCTGCTGCGGCTGCACGTTGCCGAAGATGTCCGGGGCCTCGTAGACCACCGGTTCCTCGTACGCCGGCACCTCGCTGACGTGCGACACCTGGACGGGCGCGGCCGGGTACGCCGGATCGGAGCCGTCGAGCAGGCCGACCTTGTCGAGCGGCCAGAACCACAGCGCGCACCACACGTCCATCAGCGTCTTGAGCCGCCAGTACGGCGTGCCGGGCGCGGTCAGGTCGGCAAGGATCTTGTCCCGCTCCACCGCTCCCTTCACCGGCGGCAGGTCATCGGCGCCCCAGACCTTGATGTCGCGGCGGATCTCCTGCTCCGAGATGGCGAGCCGCTGCTGCACCAGGCCCCACAGGAACTCGACCCGCCGGGCCAGCGCCTGCAACCGTTTCACCTGCGAGTTCTTCCCCTTGGCGGACGGCGTGCGCTTCATCGCCGTACGCCATGCCTTGAGCTTGGCGGTCTCCTCCGGTGCCAGCTCGCGGGCCTCCTTCTCCCCCGCGACCGCGCCCCACCCGTCGGCGGGGAGCAGGAAGTGGTGGATGGTGCCCTCGTCGATCGGCCCGTCCCGGAACGGCTTCTCGCCCGGGGCGGTGGTGAGCCACGACTTGTCGGCGAGCTGTTCCGGGGCGTAGAGCTTGCGCCCGCAGCCGATGAGGGAGTTGCCGCGCTGGAGGTGCAGGCCGAACCAGGGCGCCTGGAGGCCGGCGTGCATGACGTTGAGCCACAGCGACACCTCGGCCAGCTCGACGGCGGTGCGGTTGAGGTCGACGCCGTAGCAGTTGTGCAGGGCGATGTACGCCTTCACCCGCTGGAGTTCGAGGTGGTAGTCCTCGGGGTCGAGGGTGGTATCCAGTTCCTTCTGGCGGCGGCGCAGGTATTCGGCGGCGACCTGGTTGATCGCCTCGTTGAGGAACGCGCCGGAGCCGAGCGCCGGCTCGCAGATCGTCCAGTCCAGCAGCTCGCGGGCGGGCGTGACGGTGTCGTCCTGGTCGAGGCGGTACTTCAGGGCGAGCTGGACGGTGACCTCGGTCAGCGACTGCGGGGTGTAATAGGAGGCGCTGGTCTGCCGGTCGCGGCCGGCGAGCCGATAGACGAACTGGCCCGGCTGGTAGCTGACCCGGCTGCGGACGCCGGTGTACGGGTCCTCCTTGTAGACGAAGACGCCGTCCTCGTAGTCGTCGACCTTCGAGGCCGGGATCATCCACGAGCCGTCCTTGGGGTCGCCGCCCTTGGCGACCTCGTAGAGCTGCTCGGTGGCGACGAATCCGGTGTACGACATCAGGCCCTCGTACACCGCGCCGAGCTGGTTGATGCCGAGCTGGGCGTACGAGATGAAACCGCCGCGCCGCTTCCTGCCGCCCCTGGTGAGCATCAGCCGGCGCAGCACCTCGTAGAGGACCTTGTTGCGCAGCCGGGTGTCGATCTTCGGGCCGTCCGGGTCGTCGGGGTCGCTGCCGGGCTCGGGGATGAGCCGGCCGATGAGCTTGGTCCGCTCGGGCAGGAACAGTTCGGACTTCATCGGTTCGAAGCGCAGGCCCTCGCCCTCGCTGGCCTTCTCGTCGACCTCCGCGCCGCCGCGCGGCCGGTGGCCGCCGTTGACCATGCGGAAGAGCAGGTCCAGCGACTCGTACAGGTGGAAGCCGCCCTCGGCCGACGGCGCGAGCCGGCGGGAAACGAGGTCGCCGACGCGGGCGAGGCTGTAGCCCTCGACGTACTCGCGGTCGTTGACCGGGAGCACGCCCAGTTCGGGGCGGGCCTCGGCGTAGAGCAGGAAGAGGATGCGGTAGAGGTAGCGCAGGGCCTCGCGGCCGAGTTCCTTGGCCAACTCGTCGAGGTCCATCACCTGCTCGGGCCGGTAGCCGGCCTGCCGGATCCGGTCGAGGACCTCGTTGGCGATGAGCTCGACGGAGACCTTCAGGCCCTCGCGCAGTTCGCTGGAGACGCCGACGGCGTGCTGGCGGGAGCCGGCGACCAGGTCGGCGAGGGGTTCGGTGCCGCCCTCGGCGGGCGGGCGCAGCGAGTCGGCGCCGAAGAGGGCGGCGACGACGTCGTACTCCTTGTCGTCGTTGCGGCCGTACAGGGTGTCGAGGCTGACGGCCAGGTAGCGGCCCTCGCCCCACGCGCTGCGGTCGGCGAGGGTGGCGACACCACCGCTGAGGATGAGCACGTAGCGGGGCGGCTGCTCGGCGGCGAACAGCCAGGAGGCGAGCTTGACGCCGGTGTCGATGGTCTCGTTGCCGGGCAGGGTGACCGGGTCGAGCAGCCGGCCGGCGCCGTCCGGGTCCTGGGCGGCCTCGGTGTCGACGGCCCAGCCGCAGTCCAGCGCGACGATGCCGTGCGCGGTGGTCAGCTCGGCGTGGGCGACGGTGATCTCGTGCTCGTGGCCGGCCCGCTCGACGGTGATGGTCTGCGGCCGCGGCTCGAAGCCGAGCGCCGTCAACAGCTCCTGGTGCAGCTTGCGCAGCCGCTCCGGGTCGAAGAACTCGACGTCGGTCAGCTCGGTCTTGGCGTCGAAGTAGGGCCGGCGCATGCCGCGCAGGCGGGTGCGCGGCGTCTGCGTGCCGGACTTCTCCGTCTCCGCCCACTGCTTGAGCAGGCCGCCCTTGAGGGTGGTGGGCAGCACCTCGGCGAGGTAGTGCGCGGAGAGGTATTCGCCGCGGTTGGTCAGCGACTCGAAACTCATGCTGCGCTCTCCGGGGACGGTACGAGGACGGCGAGCACCCGCAGCAGCGGGTCGCCGGCGGTTTCCAAACGGTCGAGCAGGTCGTGCTGCTCCTGGACGGTGGCGTCGACGCGCTGGCGGCGCTTCTCGCGGTGCGGTGCGGGCAGCTCGTCGAGGATGCTGGCCTGCCGGAAGTGGGTCAGCCGCTGGCGGTACGTCTCCAGCGGCTCGGCGTTGGCCTCGGCCCACTCGTCGCGCTTGCCCTCCAGGTGCTGCCGGGCAACGCCGACGGCCTGCGGCAGGAGCCGGGTGAGCGGTTCGAGCGGGACGGCCTCCGCGCGGTTGACCATCGTCGGGCCGACGTTGGCCTCGCGGAGGACGTCGTCCATGGGTCGGATCTCCGGCGACGTGGGCAGGCCGGACACGGCCATCCACTGGACCACGGTGGGCTGGCCGAGGCGGTTGGCGTAGACGCCCTGGATCAGGAAGACCGGGGCCGGCACGTCGGCGGTGAGCACCGGGGCCTGCTGGCGGCCGAGGCGGATCAGCACCTTGTCGACCAGCCAGTCGACCATGGGGTGGACGTCGCTGAGGAAGGCGATCTCGGGCCACATCGGCGTTTTGCTCTGCCGGGCCTGGTCGAGCTTCCGCTGGGCGAGCCGGCGGTCGAAGGTGACCTTGAGCCGCAGGTCGTCGCCCTCGCGGTGGGCGCGCAGGTAGGAGCGGGGCAGGTCGGTGAGCCGGTGCACGAGGTCGTCGGGGGCGAGGAAGGTCAGCAGTTCGTCCTCGCGGCGCAGGTCGATGTGGTCCTCGGGCCGGTCGTCGTAGATCTCGTGGAGGGCGGCGTCGACGAAATCACGGGTGGAGTCGAAGAGCCTCGGCACCCGGGCCCGGGGGACGTCCGCCGACACGGGCGCGGTGCCGACGTCGCCGAACAGGTCGGCCATCACGTCGACCTCGGCGTACGCGGCCTCGTACGACTCGTCGACGGTCTTGCCGGCCAGCAGGTCGCGGACCAGCCGGTCCTCCTCGGCCTTGGCGTCGAACTGGCCGGTCGCGGCCTCGACGCTGCCGAGGCTGCGGTGGGCGGCCTCCTCGCGCTGGAGGAGCTTCTGGGAGACGGTCCGGTCGTCCTTGGCGTCCTCGCGGCGGGAGGTCAGGAGGAGTGCGCGGAACTGCGGCTGGTGCTTCTGCCCGTACCGGTCGATGCGGCCGTTGCGCTGCTCGATGCGGATCAGGCTCCACGGTACGTCGTAGTGGATCAGGTGGTGGCACTGCTGGTGCAGGTTGACGCCCTCGGAGGCGACGTCGCCGGTGAACAGCAGGCGCACCTCGCTGCCGGCCAGCTCGAACTCCTGCAGGATCTTCTGCTCTTCGAGGTCGGGCACGCCGCCGTGCAGCACCCGGACTGCGCCGGGCTTGAGGCCCAGCATGCCGGGGACGACCTGGGCGAGCCACTTGATGGTGGGCACCCGCTCGGAGAACACGACCGCCCGGGTGTCGCTGCCCCTACCGACGCCGATCTCCGTCAGCTCGTCGACCAGCGCCTGGAGCTTGCTGGAGTCGCGGTCGGTCATCGCAGAGGTCAGCTCCGCGAGCCGATCCAGGGCCGCCCGCTCGGTGCCGGTGGCCTTCTTGCGCCGGTTGGTCACCGTCTCGTGCAGGGCGCGGTGGGAGGAGAGGAAGGACTTCAACAGCGTGTACGGGAAGAGCCGGTGCTGCCCGGTGATCGCCTCGTCGCTCCACTTGCCGGCGAGCCACACGTCGGTCAGCTCGTCGAAGATCTGCTCCTCGCGGTCGCTGGCCGCGCAGGGCACCGCCTGGGACGGGCCCCGGTCGGCCCAGCGGTCGCCGATCTGGTCGCGTACCTCCGGGCTGATCTTGGTGCGGCGGAGGTAGAGGTGGGCGATGTCCTTGGCCTCGTACTCCTTCTCGTTGGCGATGGCCGCCGGGTCGAGCAGCGAGATCAACTGGGCGAAGGACTCCCGGTCGCCGTTGTGCGGGGTGGCGCTGGCCAGCAGCAGCGCGTCGGTCTTCGCGGCGAGCCGGCGGGCCAGCTCGTTGCGCTGGGTGCCCTTGTTGATGAGGTTGTGCGACTCGTCGATGACGACCACGTCCCAGGTCGTCGCGTCGAGGTGGTGGCCGAACTGGCCGGCGTCCTTGAGGGTGTCGACCGAGATGATGGCCCGCTTGAAGTAGGTGAACGGGTTCCGCCCGGCGGGAATCTCCTGCTGGATGCGCTGGATGCCGGTCGAGTCGAGCCGCACCAGCGGGATCGCGAAGCGCGTCCAGAGTTCCCGCTGGAACTGCTCCAGCACCTGCTGCGGCGAGACGACGAGGATGCGGTCGCCCCGGCCCCGGCGGATCAGCTCGGCGAGGATCAGGCCGATCTCCAGGGTCTTGCCGAGGCCGACCACGTCGGCGAGCAGGATCCGCGGGCGCAGGCCGGACAGGGCCAGCTCGACCGGGCGCTGCTGGTAGGTCAGCGGGTCGAGCAGGAAGCGGTCGGCCAGGGCCAGGCCGCGCTCGGTGCGCGGCAGCGGCGTACGCCGGAGGACGGCTTCCAGGAAGAGCCGGCTCTGCCGGAACCGGGTCGACGTGTCCTGGACGAGTTCCGTCTCCTCGGGCACCAGCGGCGTGATCGGCTCCAGCTTCGTGAAGAACGTCGCCTCGACGTCCTGCACGAACTCGGAGACGCCGACCGCCTTGATCATGGTGCCGTCGGCGGTGCCCGTCTTGACGCCGCGCACCAGCCACTCCTCGTCCCGTACGACGATGCGGGAGCCCGGGGCGAAGGTCGCGTCCTGGGGGGTGGTCATCGGTGGAACCTCTCCTACAGCGTCGAACGGCGGGCGTACTGGCGACGGATCTTGTCGACCAGCCATGTCACGTCGGCCCGTGGGGCCGGGGGCCGCTCGGTATCGACGTCGTCCCGTTTGATGTCCGGCGTGGGCTCGGGGTCCTCGTCGATGACCGCCGGGTCCTCCGGATCGAGTTGCGGATCGTCCAGGCCCGGTGGGACGAACAGCTCGACGTCCCGGTCGTAGGTGCGGTCGGCGACCTCCCGCCGCAGGTCCACGACCGGTTTGCCGCTGGCGGCGGTGGCCACCGCCAGCAGGCGGGCGCGCACGTCGTCGAGACCGGGTCGAGCACTCGAATCGAAGGCGAGCATCATCCCGAGCAGGCCGACGAGCTCGTCCGGCACGTTGGACAGGTCGGGCAGGTCGTCGGGCTTGCTGATCCGAAGCAGGAGATTCCAGGAGTTCGTCGGTGGGTACAGGCCCCGCCCGGTGAGCGCGAACACCAGCGTCGCGGCCAGCCCGTAGACGTCGACGGCCGGCGTGAGATCCCGCTCGCCGCGCACCTGCTCCGGCGACATGTAGGCGGGCGTGCCGACCAGGGCGCCGGGCTCGGTGAGGTAGTTGTCCCGCTCCACGAGGACCGCCAGGCCGAAGTCGATAACCTTCGGCCCGTCGGGTCCGAGGATGATGTTCTGCGGCTTCATGTCCCGGTGCAGGAGCCCCACCTGGTGCACCTTGGCCAGGCCGTCGGCGAGCATGGCGCCGGCCATGGCGGCCAGCGGCAACGGCAGCGGGCCGTGGGCGTCCACGTACTGACGCAGGGTGGCTCCGGGAACGTACTCGACGGCCAACCAGGCCGGGTCGGCGTACGGGTCGGCGTCCTCCAGGCGGGCGACCCGGGAGCCGTAGACCAGCTTCAGGCTCTCCACCTCGGTGGCGAACCGTTCGCGCATGGTCTCGTCCTGCAGCAGGTGCTGCCTGATCACCTTGATGGCGACCCGGTCGGCGGTCGGCGAGACCGCGAAGAAGACCTCGCCCATGCCGCCTGAACCGAGGGGCCTGACCAGTTGGTAGCCGCCGATGTTGCCCAGCGTCACCCGTTCTCCCTCATGATGCCCGCGCACGTCGTCGCGTCCGTCGCCGTCCACGAGCGCCCGACGGACGCACGACCGTACAACGTTGAGTACACAGCGAGACACCATCCGATCGGGGTGTCCCATCCCGCGAACGGGCGGCCATGTGTCACGATGAGCCGCCTTCGGGGCGAATTGCGCCGCTGGCCAGGCCGTCGGCGGTGAGCTGGACCAGTTCGGCACCCAGCGACGCCGCCTGTCGGATTGCCGACTCGAAGGCGTCCAGGCGCCGGAACGCCTCGCCGTGCGCCCGCTGCTCGTCCAGCGACAGCCGCCGCACCTGCGCCCGCCGGATGTCGAACCGCAGCGTCCCCGACAGGCTCGACGCCTGCTTCTCGTTCGCCGACGTCCGCAGCTGCCCGGCGAGGAACCACGGGTCCAGCGCCGCCGGGTTGGGCCGCAGCAGGTAGAGGTTGCGCCCCAGCAGCGCCCCCTCCACGGTGACCACCCGGGCGGTGAGCTGCCGGGCGATCATCGGCACCACGACGTCCCCGGCCGCGAGCCGGATCTGCTGCCCGAGCCGGCCGTCGTCGCTGCCGGAGGGGCCCTCGCCGTTCAGCACGTCCTGCACAGTCAGCACCGGTGGACCGCCGGCTGACGGCTCGCCGCTCTCGGCGGACGCGGCGCGGATCGGGCCGAGCAGGTGCAGCGCGCCGGCGCGGGCCAGCTCCCCCACCGTCAGGAACTCCCCCTCCGGGCCCTCGGGCACCGGCGTGACCTGCGGCATCAGCGCCGGCAGGTCGCCGACGACGGCGGCCAGCCGCTCTCTGGTGCGTACCAGATGCTCTCCGGTGGCCGCCCCCGCGACGGCGGGTTGCCGGCGCGCGGGGGTGAGGTCGACCTCCTCGTCGAGCAGTTCGATCACCGGGACCGCGCGGGCGAACCCGGCCTCCTCGATCTCGGCGTCGGGGGCGGCGGTGAAGGCGCGCCAGGCGGCGAGGATCCGTGGGCCGGTCTCGGTCAGGTCGCCGCCGGCGGCGTCGACGAGCAGCGTCCGCGCCGGTGGGGGAGCGTCGGGCGCGGGCCGCCGCAGCACCCACAGGTGCAGTGGTACGCCGTGCGGCGCGGCCGCCCGGGGCGGAAGTGCGATGACGGCGCGCAGGACGCCGCGGCGCAGCAGTTCGGCGCGGATGCGTCGGCCGGCGCGGCGGCCGGCCACGGTGGGCGGCATGAGCAGCACGGCGTGCCCGCCGGCCCGCAGGTGGGCCAGGGCGTGCTGGGCCCAGGCCAGCTCCGGTTCGGTACGCGGGGTGGTGCCGACGATCCAGCGCGGGTCGTGGCCGAGTTCCTCGTCGCCCCAGTTGCTGACGCCGAACGGCGGGTGGCAGGCGACGGCGTCGAAGGTGCGGCCGGCGTACGCGTCGGCGCGCAGCGAGTCGCCGGTGCTGACCTCCCCGGGCACGTCGCGCAGGGCCAGCCACAGGCCGGCGAGCCGGGCGAGGTCCGGGTCGAGTTCCTGCCCGTACGCGGAGGTGCAGCCGGCGCGGACGGCGGCCCGGAGGGTGGCGCCGGAGCCGGCGGCGGGGTCGAGGACGGAGCCGCCGCCGACGCCGGCGAGTTCGATCATGAGGTCGGCGAGGTCGTCGGGGGTGGCGAACGGGCGGCCGGGGCCGGGGGCGGAGAACCGCTGCCACAGCTCGTCGAAGGCGCCCTGCGGGCCGAGTTCGTCGGCGAGCGCGTCGACGTCGGGCAGCAGCGGCTTCAGGTGCGGGTCGGCGGATCGGCGGGGGCGCTGGCCGCGTTGCCGGGCCAGCAGCAGGGCGCCGACGGTGGCGAGACCGGCGGCCGGGGTGTCGCTGGCCGCGGCGAGGTGCCGCCAGAGGCGGTCGGCGGTGGCGAGCTCGGGGAGCTTGCCCTGGGCGCGCAGCCACTGCTCGACCTGGGCGAGGTCGAACTCGGGGCTGGCCGGGGTGCCGCCCACCGGGGCGGGGAAGTCGGCGTGGCGCTTGCGCCAGTTGCTGACCGCGGCGCGGCCGACCCCGGCGAGCCGGGCGATCTCCGCCGCCGTGATGGTCGGTGTCTCCTGCACCTCCGCAGTGTGTCACACCCGTCAAGCATCATGTCTGTTGACAATGTTCACGGGCGATGCTCTCATTGACGCCGCCACGTTCACAGCAGGAGGAAAACGATGCGCAAGACCACGACCCTCGCCCTGATCGCCACGGCCCTCGTCGCGCTGGGCTGCGGCGCCGGCAGCACCGACGAAGGCGCCACCAGCAAGAACGAGGGCGGCACCAGCAAGGTCGAGGCGGGCGGCGCGAAGGGCGAGGAGAAGACGGAGAAGGCGGCGAAGACCGCCAAGATCGGCCAGCCGGCCCGGGACGGAAAGTTCGAGTTCACGGTGAAGTCGTCGAAGTGCGGCGTCAGCAAGGTCGGCACGTCGATGCTCGGCGACAAGGCGCAGGGCCAGTTCTGCCTGATCACCATCAAGGTCAAGAACATCGGCAAGGAGCCGCAGACCCTCGACGGTGGCAGCCAGAAGGCGTACGCGGCCGACGGCACCGAGTACTCGTCGGACACCGAGGCCGGCCTCTACGCCAACGAGGAGCAGAGCACCTTCTTCGAGGAGATCAACCCCGGCAACCAGGTGACCGGCGTGTTCGTCTTCGACATCCCGAAGAACGTGAAGCTCACCAAGCTCGAGCTGCACGACTCGATGTTCTCCGGCGGCGTGACGGTCTCCCTCACCTGATCCACCACTCGGCCGGGGCGGGCGCGATGCCCCGCCCCGCTCCTCCCCCACCCGCCACATCACGTCAGTTCACGGAGAGACCGTCATGACCGATCCGACCTCCCACAACCCGGCCGACGAGCCGGCCGACCAGCCGCAGCCGGTGGACGAGCCGTACACCTCGCAGGAGGCACCGCCGGCCGGCCCCAACCTGGAGTCCTCCACCTTGTCCCCACGCTCCACCACCCGGACCTGGCTCGTCGGCGGCCTCGCCCTCGCCGTCGCGCTCGGCACCGGAGTGGTGATCGGCGCGGTCACGGCCGGCAACGGCGACCCGGCCGTCAGCGCCGTGGACGGCTCGCCCTCTGCCACCGCGAGCAGCGCCGCGCACACCTCGGCCGCGCCGACGACCGCCGCCCCCACGACAGCCGCGCCGACCAGCGCCGCGCCGTCGCTCACGAAGACCACTCCCCCAGCGAAGCCGAAGCCGCCGTCCTACCAGACGTTGAGCGAGCGGCGGTGGAAGCTCGTCGCCAAGAACCCCGACGCGTACCTCGGCAAGACCTACGTGGTGTACGGCCGGGTCACCCAGTTCGACGCGGCAACCGGCACGGACAGCTTCCGGGCCGACGTGGCGCACCGGCGCATGGCCGACGAGTGGGACTACGAGACGAACACCATGCTCACCGGGTCGGACTCCGACCTGGAGGACCTGGTCGAGGACGACACCTTCCGCGCCAAGGTCACCGTGCTCGGCTCGTACAGCTACGACACCCAGATCGGCGGCCAGACGACCGTGCCGCTTCTCCAGGTCGACTCGATCACGGTCCTTTGATTCCCCGCCC
>NZ_JBDPMC010000140.1:0-7887 GCF_039871625.1 Micromonospora sp. B11E3
CTGTGAGAGGACCACTTCATACCGGGGTTCTGCGTCTTTCCCTTGCACCACAACGGGTCCGGGCGTGTCCGCACCGGCCACCAGCACCGCTACCCGCCGCACTCACACCGTTACGCGGAAAGGCTCAATGACTACCCTGCTCGCCGCCCAAGGTGTCGAATCCGCAGACCACCGCTCCCTTGCATTTTATGGGAATTGCATGAGCGCTACCCGCAGCAGGCAGGTGACGCGCGCCGCGGATATGTAATGCGCGGCATTCCCGCAACCCAGCCAGTACCAGGTCACCGCGACGTCCGACTCCCGGGTCGCCCACGCTGCATGCGCCGCCCCGTTGCACCCATTTGATCTGCTCGCCATCACCGCCCGGTTCGGTGGTGGACCGCCTAGCGACTTGCGACCTCGACGACGGCATTTAGCCCGGCCTAGGCAAAACAGGCGTGAACAAAGAGCACCACAACAACGGGGAATAGCAAGTCATCAACATCGGAGATCGACGTGTTCCCGTAAACGGTATAGTCGGCCACACCACCCATCCTTGGCGAACATCCGCAGAACCGGCTCAGCGCCACGGCTTGCAGAACCAAGGGGGCCTCCGGTCCGATCCCTGATCCGGAACAGAACCGCAGCGTTTTAGCCTTCCTGAGCCACTGATAGTCGATCAATGTCGTGAACCAGTACGGAAAGCGCCTTTTACCTAGTTTCCCTGCGTCAGGGTGTGACCACCATCGGCAAAGGGAGAGAAGCGATGAAGAGCCAGGGTGCGATCGTGAAGCGGTGCGGCTGCCTGAACCCGGCCACGAGGCGGGCGCTGGGCAATGGCTGCCCAAGGTTGCGGGAGCCGGACCACGGAAGTTGGTATTTCCACTGCTCCACTCGGAGTCTGCTCGGGCAGGCGGAGCGTGTGCGCCGGGGTGGGTACGCGTCGGAGGCGGCCGCGCGGAAGGCCCGGGACGAGTTCCTGGTCCTGTCGCGGGAGCGGCAGGCTGGCCGGTCGTGGACGGTCGACAGGTGGTTGCGGTACTGGTTGTCGACGAGGGCCCGGATCCGGCCGACGACGAAGATGCACTACACCCGCGACGTCGAGCGCTTCCTTATCCCGCACATCGGGCATCTGATCTTGGGTGACCTGACCTCGCGGCAGCTCAACGCAGCGTTCACGCAGATCGCCGCCACTCGCAACCGGTCCGGCCAGCCGCAGACGCCCTGCACGCTGCAACACGTCCACACCACGCTGCGGGCCGCGCTCAACGCCGCAGTCCGCGAGGGGCTGCTCGTGGACAACCCGGCCCGGCGGGTGGAACTGCCCGCCCGGGAACGTCCCCTGGCGCAACTGTGGACCGAAGCGCGGGTCGCAGAGTGGGAAGCCACCGGGCAGCGGCCCTCGGTTGCGGTGTGGACCCCGGCCCAGCTCGCTGCGTTCCTCGACTACGTCCGCGACGACAACCTGTTCGCCTTGTGGTGGCTGATCGCGCTGCGCGGCCTGCGCCGCGGCGAAGCCGCCGGCCTGCGCTGGACCGAGATCGACCTACAAGCACGCCAACTAGCGGTCGTGCGGCAGCGCACCACCGCCGGCTACGACGTCCACGAAGGCCCACCCAAGTCCGCGACCAGCCGCCGCACCATAGCCCTCGACCGGCACACCGTACGGATCGTGCGCCAGCACGCCGAACGACAACGCCAACAGCGTGCCGCGCGCACCGGCGCTGGGAAGGTCTGCCACGACAGCGGCTACGTCTTCACCAGCCCCGACGGGCTCCCCATCCATCCTGGCTATCTCACCCAGCGCCTGCGGCTCCTGGTCGACCGGGCCGGGCTACCGCCGATCCGGCTGCACGACCTCCGGCACGGCGCTGCCACCCTCGCCCACGCCGCGGGCGCCGACCTGAAAACCATCCAGCATCAGCTCGGCCATGCCACCATCCGGATCACCGCTGACACCTACACCACCAGCCTGCCCGCCGCCCAGCACAAGGCCGCCGAAGCCACCGCCCGCCTCGTCCTCAACGCCAGCAATCCCGGCACCGCGATGCGGCATCCCGCCGGGCGCGGAAACAGCGCAGCATGGCGCCCGACCGCCGTCGAGAAGACGAAGCCAGCCGACGACACCCGCGCAGCCCGGAGGCGGTCCAAGACGAAGGACCGGGTCGCCCCGAAGGGCGGGCGCCGGCGCGCACGCGAAAGCGGGTGACGATCTCGCCACGAGCTGCCCGGAGAGCCCGGAGCACATCCTTGCCTCCCCGGGCAGCTCAGCTGGTCCGGGCACGCCGAGCCGCGCCTGCCACCCGATGAGGGCGCCGTGTGGTGATAGCGATCGCCAGGGTCAGGCCTGGGATGCTCCTTCCAGTGACATGCGGATCTTCGCGTGCGACAGCAGCAGTTCAGCGCTGGCACGCACCGACTCCTTGGCCATCTTCTTGAACACGTAGATGTAGGTTTCCGCGGTGGTGACCGGGCTGGCGTGGCCCATGTCGTGCTGGATCATCTTCAGGTCCACCCCGGCCGCCGACGCCAGCCCTGCGGCCGCGTGCCGCAGGTCATGCAGCCGCACAGGCGGCAGCCCCAGCTGCTTGACCAGTGTCGCGAACCGGCGGGTCAACCAGTCCGGGCGCACCGGGCGGCCGTTCGCGTGGACGAACACCCGTCCCTTCGGATCAACCCCGCCGCGCCGGCGCCGCTGTTCATGCCACAACTCCCACAGCAGCTTCACCGTGGCCTCGTCGAGCGCCAGTGTCCGCACCCCCGCAGCTGACTTGGGTGGGCCGAGGTGCTCCCGCCCGCCGATGACGATGACCTGTTCCCTGATCGTCAGCTCCCCTGCGGCCAGGTTGATGTCCTCCCAGCGCAGGCCTGCCATCTCGCCCCGGCGCGGGCCGCGCAGCGCCACCAGCCACCACAGCACGAACAGCGGATCGTCGCGCACCGCCACAAGAAACCGCGCCAGGTTGTCGAGGTCCCACACCGCGACCCGTGGGCGCACGCCGGTCTCGCGCCACACCGCCTCCTGCTCGTCATCCCAGACCACAGCGTGCGGGCGCGCCCCGTTCGGTAGCCGCAGGTTCCGGGCGGGGTTGTGGCCGACGATGCCCTGCCGTCTCGCCTCCGACAACGCGCTACGCAACACCGCCCGAATCCGGCTCACGCTGCCCGGCGAGATCAACCGGCCGCCACGCACGACCTGACGGCAGATCACGTCCATCGCCCGCTGAACCGTCTTCACGCGCAGCTTGCTCAACCGATACACGCCAAGGTGCGGGATCAGGTACTTCTCCACAATGCTGCGGTAGTTGAGCACCGTCGTCGGCCTCAACCGGCCCTCCAGCTCCGACAACCAGAAACGCAGCCACCGTCGCACCGTCCAGGTCCGCGCCACCGCCTCCGGCCCCGGCAACTGGGCCGAATCCCAGCAGGCCCGCTCCGCCTCAGCCAGAGTGGCGAACCCGCCCCGACGGACCCGATCACGACCGCCGTCAACAGCGGGGACCTGCAACGAGAAATACCAGCGCCCATGACCGAGGTCCGCCAGCCGCACGCAGCGAGCGCCGAACTGCTTACCCGTCTCCTCGTCACGGCAGCCACACCGCCGGTACACCCGCCCCAGCCCATCCGAGGTGCGCATCAGCACCCACCCCAGAAGCCCTCGACAACCAGCAGAGTCCGCAGCGATGTCGGGCAAGCCTGCACGGCCGAACCCCAGCACTCGGACTTTCCATGCCAAAAGTTCAAGTCGATCTCAACTTTCTAGAAGATCGACTACGGATCAGAAAGCGGAGTCCGAGTCTCTCCGGGGCGCGCCCACCTGACGAATCCGCTGCGCCACCACGCAACTCAGCAGCTCAGCAACGCCGCGCCAGTCCAAGTACGTGTGCCACAGGCGTGACTCACACGTGACTCACACGACGACAGGGAAGATAGCCAATCGGCTATCTTCCCTGGTCAGATAAGCGCGCCCGAAGGGACTCGAACCCCTAACCTTCTGATCCGTAGGGTTCAACCTCTCGTACCGGGATGTGGAGGAGTTGCTGGTCGAGCGGGGGTCGAGGTGGATCACGTTACGGTCTACCGGTGGGTGCGGTGGTTCACCCCGCTGTTGGCCGACGCCGCTCGCTTCGCTCGTCACTCACCTGGTGACCGTTGGTTCGTGGACGAGACCTACGTCAAGGTCAACGGGGTGTGGCGGTACGTGTACCGGGCCGTGGACCAGCATGGTCAGATCATCGACGTGCTCGTCTCGGCCCGTCGGGACGCCGCAGCGGCCCGGCAGTTCTTCCACCGGACGCTGACCACGCCGAAGGTCACGCCCGGCGAGATGGTCACCGACGCGAACCCGGTCTGTCCGAGGGTGCTCGACGACCTGGTCCCGTCGGCGTGGCACCACATCGAACGACACGCCAACAATCCGATCGAGGCCGACCACAGCCAGCTCAAGCACAGGCTCAGACCGATGCGCGGACTCCGCACCGACCGCACCGCGCAGACGATCATCGCCGGCCATGCCTTCGTTCAGAACCTCCGACGCGGACACTACGAACTCGCCGCTGACGTCCCGCCCGGTCTGCGGGTGGCCGCCGCGTTAACGAAATTGGCCCGAGCCATCTGACAGTGCCCGGTGACGCGGCTCGGCTTGTCCACCGATCCGCCAACGCAACAGGGCCCATCAACCTGCTCCTATCTGTGCCTACCAGCTCTTACTGGCCATAATGGACTTTTATTGAAATCCGTTACACAGATCTCCCTACAGGCCCCACGGCGTTCGCGCAGCCTTGACTCGATCGTGCATCAAGCCGTAAAAGGGTTGCCGAGCGACGTGAGGTGAGGTGAGCATTCTTGAACGTGCCGTATGGGAACCGCAGAGTTCTCTTGCTGTCCGACGGGTTCGGCGGAGCCACGATGGCCGCATACTGTCACCTACGGGATCGGCGTGTCCAAACCGCGTTTCATCCGGCATCGACCTCTGAGGACATGATCGCAGCGGTAGGTCAGCATGCCCCGGACATCGTGATAGCTCCCACCTTGACCAAACGGGTGCCTGCGGAACTCTACGATCGGGTCCTCATCAACCATCCGGGGCGCTTGGGCGATCGGGGGCCGTCCTCCATCGACTGGGGACGGGTCCGCCGGGATCCGCTCGGTGGGAACACCGTCCTCCTCGCCGAGGAGGGGTGGGACACCGGTCCGGTGGTCCACACCACGAGTTTTCCCTATCCGTCCTGGCCGGCGACCAAGAGTTGGCTGTACTCCCACCTCAACCGGGCTGCGTTCCTCGCCGGCATCGACCACGTGCTGGCCGGGCTCGGGGCCCCGATGCCGCTCGACGAGTCCCAGCCGGACGTGCTGGGCCGGTGGAACAACCCGATGCGCCAGCGAGACTGCGAGATTCACTGGACTATGTCGGCGGAGGACATCGTCTGGAACGCCGCTGCCCGGGACGGCAGCCCTGGGGTGCTCACCGAGTTGGCCGGCCACCAGGTGTACGTGTATGACGTCCACCTGGGCGGGCCGGTCAACGGGGATGCGGACCCAGGTGACGTGGTGGAGTGGCAGCCGAACGGGGCCATCCGGGTGGCCGTAGGCATGCGCACTGGGGACGGGTACCGGGAGAGTGTGTGGGTCGGCTACGTCAAGCCCAAGCCTCCTGCCCAGCACGGTCCCGCGTTCAAGCTTCCCTCTGCCGTATGGATCGGTCAGCAAGGGCGGTACCTGCCCTTGCGGTGGACCGGGCAGGGACCGGGGCCAGGGTACCGTCCGATACGGATATCTTTCCCCGACAGCACCCTGGCTATCGTCACCGCCGCCGCGTACAACGGCGCCTGGTCTACGGAGTTCTGTCAACGTGTCACTAGGGCGCTTGCGCACGTCGAGCGGCTGCCGGACATCCGTCGAGTCGTACTGCGCGGAGGTGGCGCCGACCCGTTCGGCAACGGGATCCACCTAAACCACATTTACGCCGCGGATCCGGGCTGTGGCTCCCCCATGCAGGCCGAGGCGCGGCGCAACATCTCGGCGATCAACGAGGTCGCTGAGATGCTGTTCCGCCTGCGCCGCGCGGGGCGGCAGGTCATCGTGGTCGCGGACGGGGATGCTGGTGCGGGTGGGGCTTTCCTTTCCCTTTGCGGAAGCGTGGTGGTCGCCGAGGAGGGGCGGGTCCTCAACTACCACTACAAGAGCATGGGCGGGCTTACCGGCTCCGAGTACCACACGTTGACGCTGCCCGGGCGCATGCCAGACCCAGCAGACCGGCATGCCCTTCTCGATGAGTGCCTGCCCCTGAGTGCCTACCAGGCCCACCGACAGGGCTTGGTGGACTACCTCGCTCCTGCTGGACTCACCGGGCCCGCGCTCACCGAATGGATCGTGGAGTTCAGCAGGAACTACGGCGCCCAGGTCGATCGGCGCGTCATGAAGGTGAGCGACGCCCCAAGCGCCGAGGCCGAAGCCGCGACATCGCGAGCCGAGCTCACCACCATCTTCCGGGACTTCGCCGGTAGCGACTTTCAGCAGGCGCTCGCTCGGTTCGTCCTCAAACAACCCACTACACCGCCGGTCGCAGCGAGACGGTATCGCGGCGGGTACCAGGAAGCGAACTTCCCGCCCCCTCAAGGCGAGTGATTCTGGCGGGGCTGCGGGAATAGGCAAGGCAACGCCGTTGCCTCTACGAGTGGTACACCGACGGCACCTGGCGGCAGAAGGCATGTTCGCCGACCAAGCAGCTGCGGCCCTACACCGGCAGCGGCGACCGGACCGTCGCTCGCGCGACGTGCAACTCGACCGTCCAGACGATCTCCTGGCGCAACCACGTCGACGTCGACGTCGGTGGCCAGATCGACACCTCCGAGCAGCCGTACGATCAAGCCAACGTCGACTGCATGGTCAACTGAGAGGGCGTTCAGGAAGAGTTCGTAGATATTTGCCGGCTTTGGGCCTGGTGGCTTTAGGGATGATTCGCAGGGATAAGCGAGCATCCGAGCTAGCCGGAACCGCAACCAGGGTGTCCGCTTATCTCATAAATGAACCATGGATTCCGTCTGGTCTAGAAATATTGCCAACACTCCACATCGGACGCGTGCAAGGCCGACGGTTCGGTCTGGTGTAGACGGTGCGCCGTGAGTGAGCGGAAACCCTACCCGAGCGACCTGTCCGACGCCCGCTGGGCGCTGATCGAGCCGACCCTGACCGCCTGGCGGCAGGCCCGGCTCGACCGGCGGCCCTGCGGGTGCCGGAAACCTCGTCCGTCCTGGTCACAGCCCTCTTGATGACTCAGATCAGGACGCTGGCGTAGTGTCAAGGGCTCTCGTGGCGGATGCGGCGATGATCTACGTGGCGTGCTGCGCGAGGATGACCGGCTGTGCTGTTTCGACTGGCCTACCTCGGTGTGACCAACGCTCTCGCGTTGCTACGGCTGCTGCCAACGAGCGACCGGGACAAGGATGCCGAGATCCTGGCGCTGCGACACCAAGTCATAATCCTCGAACGGCAACTGAACGGCGAGAAGGTCCGGTTCACCCCATCTGACCGGGCATGGCTCGCCGCCCTGCTGCACCGGCTACCCCGCGACACGCTGCGCCACCTGCGGCTGCTGGTCCGCCCGAACACGGTGCTGCGCTGGCACCGGGACCTGCTAGCCCGCCGGCACGCCAGACTCTCCCAACCCCGGCAGGCCGGACGGCCACCCACTGTCCGGTCGATCAACCGGCTGGTGCTGCGCCTGGCCCGCGAGAGCTGGCCGCGATCGACCGTGAACACGCTGGAATCCGACCGCGAATTGTCAATCCCCTGAAAGCGTGGAGGGCTGTTTAAGCTGCCTGAGCCAGGCGGGCTTGGGCGATGAAGCGTTCGTAGTCGATGGGTGACATGCCGTCGCAGGCGCTGTGGCGTCGGCGGGTGTTGTAG
>NZ_JBDPMC010000141.1:0-7874 GCF_039871625.1 Micromonospora sp. B11E3
GGGCAGGGCAGGGCGGGGCAGGGCAGGGCGGGGGCGGGGGTCAGCGGGGCAGGTCTGCGAGGATGCGGCGGGCCGCGTTGTGGCCGGCGGCGCCGATGACGCTGCCCGCCGGGTGGCAGCCGGCGCTGCCGGCGTACACGCCGTCGATCCCCGTCGCGTACGGCATCCGGTCGGTGAACGAGACCGTGTTGTCGACGTGGTGGATGTGGCCGCCGGTGATGCCGAAGTGCGCCTCGATCCCGGGCGGGGGCAGCGGCACCACGTCGGCGATCAGGTCGCCGGTGCCGGGGGCGTACCGCTCGCAGATCCCCACGAGGCGCGCCACGTACCCGGGCAGGGCCTCGTCCCAGGTGGTGCCGGCCAGCTCGTACGGCACGGACTGGACGAACAGCGCCGACGAGTGGTGCCCGGCGGCGTCGGACAGCGACGGGTCGACGGTGGTGTGCAGGTACCACTCGATGGTCGGTTCCTCCGGCAGCCGTCCGGCCTGCACGTCCGCCCACATCGCCCGCAGCGCGGTCATCGGCGACTCGCCGCCCTGCCCCACCAGGGACGCCGAGCCGGGCAGCAGGTGGATGGTGGAGCCGAACGGGCTCGGCGCGCCCTCGGGCAGGCACGAGAAGCGGGGCAGCCCGGTCAGCGCCAGGTTGAGCTTGAGGGTGGTGCCGGGGCGGCGGACGGCCGCCATCCGCTCCGCGAGGGGCGCCGGGAGCGCGCCGTCGGGCAGCAGGTCCATCAGCCGGTACGGGTCGCAGGCGCCCAGCACCACGGACGCGGCGACCGTACGGCCGTCGGTCAGGACGACCCCGGACGCCGCGCCGCCGGACAGGGTGACGGCGGCGACCGGCGTACCGGTCAGGATTTTGGCCCCGGCGGCGCGGGCAGCCTCGGCGAAGGTGCGGGAGACGGTGCCCATGCCGCCCTCGGCGATCATCCAGGTGCCGCCCGCACCGGGGAGCCGGCACATGTTGTGGACCAGGAAGTTGTGCCCGGTGCCGGGGTCGTCGGGGCCGGCGTTGAGGCCGGACAGGCCGTCGGTGACCGCGTACATGCTGACCAGCAGCTCGGAGCGGAAGTCGAAGCGGGCCAGGTAGTCGGCGACCGAGCCGCGGACCAGGTCCACGAACGCCTGCCGCAGCGCCGGGCGGACGTACCGCTCGGCGGTCTCCTCCACCGGCAGCGGCTCGGCCAGCCAGGCCGGGCCCAGGTCGTCGCGCAGCGCCGCCAGCTCGGCCTGGAGCGCGTCGTCGGCGGCCGCGTCGGCGGGGGAGAACATCTCCGCGACCTGCCGCCGGCTCGCCGCCGCGTCGCTGCCGAACAGCAGGTACGGCGAGCCGAGCCCGCCCGGCGTCGGCAGGAAGTAGTGCGGGTCGCGGCGCAGCACCGGGATGCGTACGTCGAGCGTGGCGAGCAGCTCCGGCGGCGTCAGCCCCAGCAGGTACGACCCGGTGGAGTGGCGCAGCCCCGGCACCTTCGGGAACGGGTTCTCCGTCCGGGTGGCGCCGCCGATCACGTCGGCCGCCTCCAGCACGACGACGTCCAGGCCGGCGCGGGCCAGCAGGATCGCCGAGACCAGCCCGTTGTGCCCGGAGCCGACCACCACGACGTCGGCGCGGGCCGGCAGCTCACTCGCATCGCTCATGCTCGGGCAGCCTAGTGGCGCGCGGCCCCCGGCGGGAGGGCATCTCCACTGTGGTCCGGGGCGAGCTGCGCCAGCATCGCCGCCAGCTCGGTCTCGAAGAGCGCCTCCGGGTCGTCCACCGCCCAGGCGAGGTGGCCGAACACCTCCATCGCCACGAGCCCGTAGAGGCGCGCCCAGGCGGAGAGGAACGCGTACGCGACCTCGACGGGCAGGTCGCCGTGCCGGGCGAAGAGCGGGGCGAGGTGCCCGGCGAGGTGTTGCTGGACCGCCTCGGGCGGCGGGACGCGCAGGGTCGCGCCGCGCGTGAGCGCCACGAACGGGCCGAGGAACGCCGCGCCGAACCGGGCGCCCGGGTGGTCGGCGTCGGCGCACTGTTCGGCGAACGCGACGACCCCGGGGACCGGGCTGCCGAAGATGAGCGTGAACTCGGCGGGGTGCTCCACGGCCCAGCGGCGCATCGCCCGGCACATCGCGAGGAGTTTGCCGGCCGGCTCCGGCCCGGCCGCGTCCCGGGCCGTCTCGACGGTGTGCCGCAGTTCGTCGTAGAGGTCGCCGGCCAAGCCGGCGATCAGCGCCTCGAGGCTGGGGAAGTACCGGTAGATGGCGGGGGCGGTCATACCCATGTCGCGGGCGATGGCGCGCAGCGAGACCGCCTCGATCCCGCCCGTCACCAGCAGCCGCCGCGCGCCGTCCTTGATCTCGGACACGGCCGCCGTACGCAGGCGTTCCCGCCGGCTCGGTGCGCTCATCCGTCACCTCGCTTGACAGGAGTGAACGGTGTAGCAATAGTAAACGGCGTTCACTCGGATGATCGGTGGTTACGACTTCGACCTTAGCGGTCGGTGAGGGGGAAGGCGATGTTCGCCTGGTGGGGACGCGCGGTGGTGCGGGTCAGATGGGCGGTGCTCGCCGCCGCCGTGGCGCTGGTCGTGGTCGGCTCGACCTGGGGCGCCGGCGTCTTCGGGGAGCTGACCGGGGGCGGCTTCGACGACCCGGCCAGCGAGTCCAGCCGGGCGACGGAGCGGATCACCGCCGAGCTGGGCCGGCAGGGCGCCGACCTCGTCGTGCTGTGGTCCAGCGACACGGCGACGGTGGACCAGCCGGCGTTCCGCGACCCGGTCGCCGGCACGGTCGCCGCACTGCGTCAGCGCCCGGCGGTCACCAGCGTCACCACCTGGTACGACACCAAGGCCCCGGCCCTCGTCGCCGCCGACCGGCGGGCCACGTACGCGGTGCTCCAGCTCGCCGGCAGCGACGACGACGCCCGGGGCGAGGCGTACGAGGCGGTGCGCCCGGCACTGGACGCGCCCGGCCTGCGTACCGAGGTCGGCGGCACGATCGCCTTCCTGCGGGAGGCCAACACGCGGACCACGGCGGACATCACCCGCGCCGAGGTGCTCTCCATGCCGGTCCTGCTGGTGCTGCTGGTGTTCATCTTCCGGGGCCTGGTCGCCGCCACCACCCCGCTGCTCGTCGGCGGGCTGGCCATCCTCGGCGCCTTCGTCGCGGTCCGCCTGCTCAACCTGGTCACCGACGTGTCGATCTTCGCGATCAACATCATCACGCTGATCGGCCTCGGCATGGCGGTCGACTACGCCCTGTTCGTGGTCAGCCGGTTCCGGGAGGAGCTGGCCGCCGGCCACGACACCGCCGGGGCGATCGGCCGCACGATCGCCACGGCCGGCCGCACGGTGCTGGTCTCCGGGCTCACCGTCGCCCTCGCCCTGGCCAGCCTGCTGATCTTCCCGCAGCCGTTCCTGCGCTCGATGGGGCTCGGCGGGATGGCCGCCGTGCTGGTCGCCATGCTGGCGGCGCTGACCGTGCTCCCGGCCCTGCTCGCGGTGCTCGGCGGCCGGATCGACGCGCTGCGCGTACCGCTGCCGTGGGGGCGGCGGGCGCGGGGTGGGCAGCCGGCGGAGGCCGCGGGCGGCGGCGCCTGGGCCCGCATCGCGCGCAGCGTGATGGCCCGTCCCGTGGGCTACCTGGCCGGGGTCGCCGTCGTGCTCGCGCTGCTGGCGATGCCGTTCCTGCGGATCACGTTCGGCGGGTTCGACGAGCGGGTGCTCCCGGTCGACGCCGCGCCGCGGGTGGTCTCCGAGCGGATCGCCGCCGAGTTCCCCGGCGGCACGGTCGCCCCGATCGACGTGCTGGTCTCCGGGGCGCCCGCCGAGGCGGCACGGTCGTTCGCCGACCGGGTCGCGGCGGTGCCCGGCGTGACCGGCGTGCAGGTCGCGGCGAGCAGGGGCACCTCGACGCTGCTGACCGTCAGCTACCCCGGCGAGCCGACCGGCGACGTCGCCCAGGACGTGGTGCGCGAGCTGCGCGCCCTGCCCTCGCCCGCCGGTGCGGAGGTGCTGGTGGGCGGCCGGCCCGCCGCCGACCGGGACCTGCTGGACGGCCTCGGCGAGCGGCTGCCCTGGATGGCCCTGCTGATGGCCGGCGCGACCCTCGTGCTGCTGTTCCTGGCGTTCGGCTCGGTGGTCCTGCCGGTGAAGGCCGTGCTGATGAACCTGCTGTCGATCGGCGCGTCGTTCGGCGTGGTGGTCTGGATCTTCCAGGACGGGAACCTGGCCGACCTGATCGGCTTCACCCCGACCGGCTTCATCGAGCCGAGCAACCCGGTCCTCATGCTGGCGGTGCTGTTCGGGCTGGCCACCGACTACGAGGTGTTCCTGCTCTCCCGCGTCCGCGAGGAGTGGGACCGCACGGGCGACAACACCGCGGCGGTGGCCGCCGGCCTGCAACGCACCGGCCGGATCATCACCGCCGCCGCCCTGCTGCTGATCATCGTGGTCGCCGGCTTCGCCACCGGCGGGATGACCTACATCAAGCTGATCGGGATCGGCATGCTCGTGGCCATCGTCGTCGACGCGACCCTGGTCCGGGCGCTGCTCGTGCCCGCCACCATGCGCCTGCTCGGCCGCTGGAACTGGTGGGCGCCCGGCCCGCTGGCCCGCCTCCACGGGCGCTACGGCCTCCGCGAGGCATGACCGGACGACGTCGACGGATCCGACGGCGGCGGCGACGCGGCAGGAGGACGTGAGCACGGCGGGGCCGGGGCGAGCAGCTCCCGGCCCCGCTTTTCCCTTGGTGCGCGGGGACGGGTACGCACTACGATCGCCCGCCATGACCGTGCTCACCACGGATCGCCTGCTGATCCGCGACTGGACCGCCGCGCCGGACGACCTGGCCCGGATCTACGACATCTACTCCCGTACGGAGGTGGTCCGCTGGCTGGGGGCGGCCCCCGGCCTGCCGCTGACCGAACCGGCCCGGGCGGCCGACCGGCTCGCCCTGTGGCGGGCGCGGCACGCCGACCACGCCGGCCGGTACGGCACCTGGGCGATCGAGCTGCGCGAAACCGGCGTCGTCGTCGGGACCGTGCTGCTCAAGCCCCTGCCCGGCCGCGACGAGGGCGTGCCGACCGACGACATCGAGGTGGGCTGGCACCTGCACCCGGACTCCTGGGGCCACGGGTACGCCACCGAGGCGGCCCGGGCGGTGGTGGCCCGGGAGATGGCGGCCGGCACCCGCGAGGTGTGGGCGGTCGTGTCGCCCGGCAACACGGCGTCGATGGCGGTGGCCCGGCGGCTCGGCATGGCGCACGTGGGGCGGCGCACCGACTGGTACGGCGGCGAGGAACTGGAGGCGTTCGTCCTGCGCGCCGAGGACGCCTGAGCCGCCTCGCCGAGCGGCCCGGACGGCGCGTGACGGGCGAGGCGTCCTATCGTCTCGAACCGTGATCACCTTCGAGACGCAGCCCGACCGGCGACGCCTCAGCGCCGCCGTCCGCCACGCCCACCGCCGGATGCTGCTGCCGTACCGGATCGGCCTCGTCCTGGCGGTCGTGCTTCTCCTGGCCGCGCTGTTCGTGTTCCCGTCGCGGGTCCTCGCCTACGTCTGGCTCGGCTGCGCGGTCTTCTGCGCCGTGTTCCCGCCGCTGGTGGTCCGGGCCGTGGTCCGGGCGAGCTGGAAGCTGCACGGCATCCCGACGACCTGGACCTTCACCGACGAGGGCGTCCACACCGCGAACGCCCTCTCGGAGGGCACCGTCCGGTGGGCGGCGCTGAGCGGGGTGGAGCGGATGCCCGACCAGCTCATCTTCCGGATCAACCGGCAGCAGGTGTTCCCGGTGCGGATCGACGGGCTGGACGCTGGGCAGCGGGAGCGGCTGTTCGACCTGCTGCGGGAGCGCGGCCTGCTCCCCGGCGCCGATCGGTGAGCTCTGCCGTGACGGGCGCGTCCATCCGATGAACCGGGCGAGGTACGCGGCCGGATCGACCGCATCCGGGTCACGCCTCAGGGCGGGTCGTGGGTCAGGCGGCTGCGGCGGGTTTTTCGGTGGGATCGGCCGAGGTTACGCCGTGAGTGGGGCGGCGGGTCAGGACCTGGGGGCCGGCAGCCGTGATGGCGACCGTGTGTTCGGAGTGGGCGGTGCGGGAGCCGTCGGCGGAGCGGATCGTCCAGCCGTCGTCGTCGAACTTGATTTTGTCGGTGGAGCGGCAGAACCAGGGTTCGATGGCGATGGTGAGGCCGGGGTGGAGTTTCACGCCGCGGCGGGGCCGGCCGTTGTTGGAGACGTGCGGGGCCTCGTGCATGGTGCGGCCGATGCCGTGGCCGCCGAACTCGGCGTTGACGCTGTAGCCGTAGGAGTGGGCGACCTCGCCGATCGCGGCGGAGATGTCGCCGAGGCGGCCGCCGGGCTGGGCGGCGGTGATGGCGGCCTCCAGTGCGACCTCGGTGGCCTCGATCAGCTTCAGGTCGGCCGGGTCGGGGGTGCCGACGACGACGGAGAGCGCGGAGTCGGCCACCCAGCCGTCGATGCCGACCGCCATGTCGATGCTGAGCAAGTCGCCGTCCCGCAGAACATAGTCGTGCGGCAGGCCGTGCAGCACCGCGTCGTTGACCGACAGGCACAGCACGTTGCGGAACGGGCCGCGGCCGAACGAGGGAGCGTAGTCCCAGTAGCAGGATTCGGCGCCGCGTTCGGCGATCCGGCGGCGGGCGTGGTGTTCGAGGTCCATCAGGTTGACGCCGACCGCGGCGAGGGCGCTCAGCTCGGCGAGCAGCTCGCCGACGAACTGGCCCGTCACCGCCATCCGGCCGATCTCCTCGGCGGATTTGAGCTCGATCATGACAGTCTCCCTCCCCGGTTGCGGTATTTTTATACCACGTCCGGCCGGGGCTGCTCCGGGGGATATCCTGCTGGCATGGTTCGCCAACCACTCACCGCCGAACAGATCGCAGCGGGCCAGCGCCTCGGAGCCGCCCTCCGGGCCGCGCGGGCCGGCCGCAGCCTCGTCGAGGTGGCCCTGGCGGCCGGCATCTCCCCCGAGACGCTGCGCAAGATCGAGGCGGGCCGCCTTCCCGCGCCGGCGTTCGGCACTGTGGTCTGCCTCAGCCAGGCCCTCGACGTCCCCCTCAGCGACCTGGCCGACGTCTGGCTGGCCGACATGCCCATCCGCCAGGCGTCCTAGAGACCAGCCGCCCCAGCTGGGTGGTGGGCGCTGTCGTGCCCGCATCGGCGGACTCCGCGCGTCGACCGCGAGCCCCGGTACCGGGAGCGCAGGCGGGGCAGCTCCACAGGGAAGTCGCTGGCCACTCCATCCGTGAGCCGCGATCTCGCCCGGCGCGACGCCCGCAACGACCAGCAGCAGCGCGACGAGGACACCCGTGCGGTCCCGGCCGGCCTGGCAGTGCACCACCACCGCGCCGGTCGGCGCCTCGGCCACCACGACGAACGCCGCGCCGATCCGGTGGCGGTTGTGGTCGAGCATCGGCGCGTGCCGGTAGACCGGGTCACCCGCGAACGGGCTCGGGCTCCGCTCGCACTCGTACGCCGCAGTTCGTGGCCGTCGGAACGCACCAGCGCGCCGGGCCGGATTCGGCGGCCGTCGGCGGTGACCGTGCCGCCCAGGTCCCGCGCGTTGCGGCACCCCGTCCAGTCGAGACGCATCCGGCAATGATCGCAGCGCTATGCTCGCCGGCCCCTGCGCCACCTGGCGGCGTACGGCAGCGCGAACAGGTACAGGCCGGTGATCAGGAGCAGGGCGAGCGACGATCTTGCCGCTGACGCAGTCCCAGCAGTGAGTACACCGGCTAGACGCAACGCCGCTCGGTTAAGGCGTTGTGGCGGCTGTCGAGGGGTGTGTCGCTCAGGCAAACAGAAGCGGAGTTCCGGTATTGAGGTGAGTCACTCCAAGAAACCCTCGAGACCAGGAACTCCGCTTTG